>JAILAR010000178.1 GCA_024681515.1 Eubacterium sp.
GAAAACCTGGACTACTACGATTCCGAGATGAATGAGTGCACTGATGAGTACTGCGCTTATGTTATGGAACAGTATGAGGAAGCAAAGACGCTCTGCAAGGATCCGAAGGTTCTCGTGGAACAGCGGCTGGACTTTTCAAAATGGGTACCGGATGGTTTCGGTACCGGAGACTGCCTCATCATAGCGGATAAGCTGCTTCACATCATCGATTTCAAGTATGGGCTTGGGGTCCTGGTAGAAGCCGAAAACAACCCACAGATGATGTGCTACGCTCTCGGAGCTCTGGATACCTATGATGGGATCTACGATATCGAATCGGTAAAGATGACCATCTTCCAGCCCCGCAGAGGAAATGTCAGCAGCTTCACGATCAGTAAGGCTGATCTTCTGAACTGGGCGGAGAACACTCTCGCGCCTGTTGCTAAACTGGCTTACAACGGAGAAGGCGAATTCAGCGCCGGGGACCACTGCCAGTTCTGCAAGATGAAAGCCACCTGCCGGAAACGTGCGGAGTACAATCTGGAACTTGCCAGATATGATTTCCCGCCACCGGCAACACTGGATGATCTGGAAATTGCCGCTATCCTGCCCCGGTTAGATGATCTGACCAACTGGGCGAACGACATTCGGGAATATGCCCTACAGAAAGCACTGAATGGAACTGAGTTCCCCGGATTCAAAGTGGTGGAAGGCAGATCTGTACGGAAATTCATCGATGAAGCGACTGTCGCAGCTATTGTTTCGGATGCTGGTTTTGATCCTTATGAGAAGAAGGTTCTTGGGATCACGGCGATGACTACCCTGCTGGGTAAAAAGAAATTTGAAGAACTGTTGAGCGGCATGATCACAAAGCCGCCCGGCAAACCGACACTGGTGCCCGAGTCCGACAAACGGCCGGCACTGAACACAGCAATAAATGATTTCAAAGAATAACAGGAGGACAATATTATGCCTAAGATTTTGAATGCTACAAAGGTAATCACAGGAAAGAACACAAGATGGAGCTATGCCAATGTATGGGATCCCAAGTCAATCAACGGCGGAGCGCCGAAGTACAGCGTGTCCCTCATCATTCCGAAGTCGGATACGGCAACCATCGAGAAGATCAATGCCGCGATCAGGGCTGCATACGAGGAAGGAGAAAGTAAACTGAAGGGCAATGGGAAGACAGTTCCGCCCCTGGAATCACTGAAGACACCTCTTCGTGATGGTGATCTGGAGCGTCCGGATGATGAAGCGTATCATGACAGCTACTTCATCAATGCAAACAGCTCTTCTGCCCCCGGGATCGTAGACGCAAACTGTCAGCCGATCCTGGATCGTTCCGAGGTCTACTCAGGTGTTTACGGCCGCGCTTCCATTAACCTGTATGCATTTAACAGCAATGGAAACAAAGGAATCGCGTGCGGTCTGAACAATCTTCAGAAGATCCGTGACGGGGAACCCCTGGGCGGTAAGTCCAGCGCTGAAGATGACTTTGCTACCGAAGATGAGGATGATTTCCTCGACTGATAATCAGCCGACCAAATGCCGGGCGGCGGTATTCCAGAAATCGCCGCCCAATCTATGAGATAAGGAGAAAACCAAGATGAAAGATATTACCCTTTTTAAGCCCATTGTGCTTCGCAGCTCATTGAATGATATGACGCTTTCTCAGAAAGAGATTGCCCTCGACCTTCTGACCAATAGTAAGGTACTCGTTCCTGGAAAAGATGGGCTGAAATATGTATCCATAGAAGATCCAAAGCAGGTGCGCCCCAGGTACTTCATTTACGGATCTGAAGCTGTATGCTATTACCGCCAGTCCTTAGGACTTCCGGATGTATCCATCACAACCATCTGCGTTGATGAAATACTCACAGCGCCGGATGATTATGATACCCTCTACGATATACTCTATCTCCTGAACCGGGTTCATATGCGCAATGAGCGTATTGCCAAAGTCACTGAGCTCGGATGTCCGTTGGTCATCCTTTGGAACGAATACCGGATGCTGCAGGGGTATGTGGAGACACTTCAGGATAACAACTGGTGCGGACATCCGATTATTAACAGCTTTGACGCACCCGATTTGGATAAAGATGCTGAGCCAGGCAAATACAAGCATTATGAGAAAATCCGCAAATCACTCGTGGATATCGGATACAGCCTTTTGGACTACCAGCGGCTTGATGATGAAGCATACGATGAATAGAAATAAGGGCAGCCGGAACTATACCTGCTGCCCTTAAGAAGCGAGGAACAAACCATGAATGAAATGTCAATCGATTTGGAGACTTACAGCGACGTGGACATCTCCAAATGCGGAGTCTACAAATACGCCGAATCAGATCAGTTTGAGATACTGCTCTTCGGTGTCTCCGTGGACGGCGACCCTGTCAGGGTATATGACCTTGCCTGTGGGGAAAGCCTTCCCGAGGAGATCCTGGCGGCATTATCGGATGTAACTGTAACCAAATGGGCATTCAACGCCTCATTCGAGCGTGTCTGCCTTTCTAACTGGCTCCGTAAACATCATCCGGAACATTTCAGGACCTATGGATCTCCGGATGATTCCGTACAGAACTATCTGGATCCCTCTTCGTGGAAATGTACCATGATCTGGTCTGCCTATATGGGATTACCGCTCTCTTTGGAGGGTGTCGGTGCAGTTCTGAAACTTCAAGAACAGAAACTGAAGGAAGGCAAAGATATGATCCGTTATTTCTGTACGCCATGCTCTCCTACGAAAAGTAACGGTGGACGCACACGAAACCTTCCGGAGCATGCTCCCGAAAAATGGGAACTCTTCAAGAAGTATAACCAGCGCGATGTGGAAGTGGAAATGCAGATTCATAAACGTCTCGGGAACTATCCTGTCCCGGACTCCATATGGGAAGAATATCACCTGGATCAGAAGATCAACGACCGGGGAATCATGATTGACCGAACTTTCGTTGAACAGGCAATCCGGATTGACGAACGGGTAAGAAATGACCTGATGATTCAGATGCAGAATCTTACCGGACTGGAAAACCCAAACTCCGTCCAGCAGTTAAAGGAGTATCTTTTCCAAAACGGTCTGGAAATGGATAGTCTTGGAAAGAAAGAAGTCGCAGAAATGGTAAAGACAGCTCCTGCAGACATCGCCAGAGTATTGTCACTCAGGCTCCAACTTGCGAAAAGCAGTGTAAAGAAGTACCAGGCAATGATGAATGCAGTATGTTCCGATAACCGGTGCCATGGCATGTTCCAATTCTACGGAGCAAACCGGTCCGGAAGATGGGCCGGCAGACTGATACAATTACAGAATCTTCCCCAGAACCACATGTCTGATCTGGCAGAAGCCAGGGAACTTGTTCGGAGCGGCGACTACGATACTCTCTCGCTTCTGTATGATGATATCCCGGATACGCTCTCGCAACTCATACGGACAGCCTTTATCGCCCGTCCAGGATATAAGTTCATTGTATCAGACTACTCTGCTATCGAGGCTCGTGTTCTCGCACATCTGGCAGGAGAAACCTGGCGTACTAAAGTATTTGCTGAAGGCGGAGACATTTACTGTGCTTCCGCAAGCCAGATGTTCCATGTACCGGTAGAAAAGCACGGTGTAAACGGTCATCTCCGGCAAAAAGGTAAACAGGCGGAGCTCGCCTGCATAGCTGAAGGTGAACTTGTTCTGACTAATCATGGACTTATCCCGATTGAAGATGTGAAACTCACAGACCTTCTGTGGGATGGTGAGTCCTGGGTGAAACATGAAGGTGTTATTAACAAAGGAAATGGTGAGGTGATTACCTATGAAGGACTTACAGCAACCAGCGACCACCTCGTCTGGATTGAGGGGGAATCGCAGCCGATACAGTTTGGAATCGCCACCTCCAGCGGCGCACATCTCTTACAAACCGGAAATGGTTGGAGAACGATTCGGATGGGTGGAAATCATCAGTCCGGAAAAACGATGGAATCAGAACTGGAGCCATTGCTATGTACTAACCAGGTGTACCGGATGCGGTGCCATTCAGTGGCAACTAAGAACCGCTTTGACATCTGGAAAGTCGAATGGATGCCAGAGTTGTTCTCAGCCGAGGCAGATTCCGAAATGGCTGTCAAAAAGACTGACCGCTGCAAAACAACGATGCGAGAATCCGAACGACAGGGATTACCACAATTACGGAGCAAGAGGAATTCGATTCGATTTTCTCAGTGTTCTGGATGCAGGCTTGTACCTGATCAGGGAATTTGGTCTTCCGGATCGGAAGATGGAAATCGACCGGATCGACAGCAACGGGAATTATGCGCTGGGCAATCTCCGGTTTGTTCCTCATCTGGTGAACTGTGTAAATCAGAGGAGAAATGTACTGAATCAGTTCAGACAAGTGTATTGGCCATATGCAAGAAGCGTTGTTATAAGAAAATTGTCATCCGGTCTGACACGGGAAGAAATC
>JAILAR010000188.1 GCA_024681515.1 Eubacterium sp.
CATCCTTGACCGGACTTATATACAGATAATAGTATTCTCCATCCTTCGGAGAGTCATACCTGGCAAACATGGGCTTCCCCTGGGAAACCACTTCCCTGACCTCCGGAATAGAATTCAGGAATTCACTGTAATCCTCTGCCAAACCCGTAGGAACGGAGTCTTCCTCGGCCAGGGACATAAGTGTCTTATAATCATCCAGGACGAGGATCCCTGTGCCCCATTTTTCGTCACTCACATCCAGCAAATAGAAAGTAATACCGTCCTGCTGAATCGCAAAGATGAGAGTCTCCACTAAAATTGAATTATAGGCATAGATAGCCAGCAGCTTTGCCTCTCTGTCAGTATAGTCGGAAAGTTTCTCAGGATCATAGATCGGGAAACCATTATCATCCAGTTCAAAACTCTGACTGAACTCCACATAGAACGGATCATCTGCTTCAGTGGTAGGCCATACCTCCGCTATAAGCGGATGGTTTTCCCACAGATCACAGAAGAACCCGAATCCGTTTTTCACCTGATCCAGCGTCTTCTGAACATGCTCCCCTATGGGACGGAGAACTTCCTTCTTTGCCTCCAGATAGGTGGACATACTTCCTTTCACCTGGATAAATGTGGAAGCCACGATCGTCAGAACAAAGATGAGCACTATGATCAAACCGACCTGCGGTAACAGCCGTCGGTTCCACTTTGCCCTGACTCTCCTCTCTCTTTTTTTTCTTTTTACACTTTCCTCCAAGGATCGTTTCCTCCCGGATCTCCTCCGCAATTACCTTTCGATCGCATCGACGATCACTTTCCCTTCGTGTTCGTATACCGTACATCTTTTACCCACGTCTTTCGAAGTCATATTTGCGACGTCGTAGGTTTCCGTCGTTTTCTGATTATGATATGCATCGGTATACTGAACGATATACGAATAGGTGTACGAGGTATCGGTACTCCCATCACTGTCCATGGAACGTGTGATATGGCGTTTCTTATCAATGACCACTCCGATATACATCACACCATTTTCCATGATGCGTTTACGTACATTCGTGTAAAGATTGTCGGATACCTTTTTTTTCGGAAGAATCCGTAACCTGCCACCGCGAGCCCCAAAACAAGCCCAAGCACAAGCGCGGCGTATCCCTTATTGTCGTGCTTGACCAGAGAAATAATTCCCTGTATCAATCCGTATAAAAACAGGACTCCTCCAAGGATGTAGTATACAAGGCTGCTCGGGCTTCCTCCTTCAACAAAGTAATCGATCCTTCTGAACTTCTGAATATCTTCGAGCGACAACGCCTCCATCGGAGCCTGCACTGAACCTTGCATTGAATCCTGCATCGAGTTCTGAATCGAATCCTGCATCGGATCCCACATTGAATCTGTCATGACTGTTCTCTCCGTCTTATTTGATTCCCAGCTGTTTTGCCTCTTTGGCCTGTTTATTCAGCTTCCACTTCAGAGAAAGCGACCGGAAGTATCCCATCCGCTTCACGAATTTCGGTACCTGCGTCTCGATCACATCGGACATGATACTCAGGAAATCCACCTTTTTCCCGGCCGAAGCGCCTTTGTAGGTCTCACTCTTTTCCCTGAGCCGTTTCACCATCAGGTTATGATAAACCGTCGCCAGATTCTTTTCCTTCTCCCGGAACTCATTCGGATTCGTCTTCTCCAGATCCTGTTTCAGCGCATCCTGATAGGAATTATACGCTGTCATGAACGTGTCCCGTCCTTCCGGATGAAGCTTAAAGAAACAGGTCATATGCCACTTAAGGATCCTTGGATCCGCAGGATGCCGGAACCGGTTCATCTGTTTCCGGAAATCATCCCGTCCCTCTGCCAGCTCGGAATGAAGCGGTGTATATACCTCGGCAAATCGTCCGCAGGCCTCCTCGAACCGTGCCTTCTCTGCTTTTGTCGGTTTCCATTCCCCTTTATGCTTCCGGGTCACTGCATCCCGGATCCGCTGAACCTCTTTGAACGCCTCCGCAGATTCCCGCACCTTATCGGCTCTGTCGGATATCTGCTGAATGATCTCGTCTTTCCATTCCTGCGGGACTTCCTTATCGCGCAGACGAAGCTTCATCTTTTCCTGCATGGTTTCATCCACAATGCATGAAACCATGGCAAAATTATCTTTGATCACAGCCTCCCAGGGATGCTGGTCAAACATTTCCTCAGGTACGCCCGCCTGTCCCAGCAGGAGATCCCTGAAAGACGATATCGCATTTTCCTTCCTTCCTGCCTGTTTCAGCAGCGGATTGATAAAACAACCCTTTACATCCTCATAGTGATCGATCAGCGCTTTCTTAAACTCATCTTTATCGTTCGTATATTTGACCAACTCCGTATAGGCGGAATTGGAAACCTCCCTCAGATAGTTTTCTGTCGGTTCATCTGACATGCGGTCATTTAACTTCTCCCTGAAGGATAATGTGATATCAAAATCACTGGATTCTCCGGTCAGCTTCCTGCAGAATCCGATGGTGTTCTCGATCTCTTCGATCTGATGATTCATATTGGACAGAGCATTCTGAAGCCGGATCTGTCCCTGGGAGAAATTATATACCGCTGACGGAATCTCCAGGCCCAGCTCCTGTGCTTTCAGCAGCGCCACCATGATCCTTGCACCTGCGGATCTCTGATCACCCAGCGCAAACACATCCCGGATCTGCCGGCCGAGTTCGGTACGTTTCTTCTGATACAGGCCTTCGAACTCCGGCTTCAGGAGCGCATGCAGACTGGAACGGAACAGTTCCATATTGGCGGTCGCTGCCGCTGCCATCATTCGGGTCACATGAAGCTGCTGATGCTCCGTCAGCTTTGTGCAGTTACCGAAATCGATGACCGTCAGTCCCTCGTCACCGACCATGATATTTCCGTCATGGGGATCACCGTGATAGAAGCCTTCCTTGAAAAGACCGTCCTCGGTCCACTTTCTGGCAAAGGTATCTAAATACTTCTTTTTCTTTTTCAGTTCCGCCAGAAGGTTTCCTAATTTTTCTTCGATATGATCCGGCGCCAGCCGGGCATATTCGTCCGAATCCATCGCGAGATTCTGATCTTCGGAGACATAGACCGGTCCCTTATAGTATTCCTCTCCTCTGTCAAGCTTCTCCTGAACCCCCTGCTTTACCTCGTCAGACATGCCCGGAAGCAGTTTCCGCCTGTACAGTTCCTTCAGCCGCGTGGTCTCCGTTTTCATCCGCTCCAGTAAAGCGTCGATGGTCTCTCCGGGCGCCTTCTCCAGAACCATGGAGTTGGTGGTCGGTGCGATCAGTTTATTCAGTTTCATGGAGGTAACCTTCTTGTCCTCCTCTGAGGTTCCTTTGTCATAGACCTTGCCCAGTTCGACATTTCGGGCCTCGATCTTCAGGTCCAGTTCCTCCTGGATCCGCTCCAGCTGTCCTTCATAGGTCGCCTGCATACCGCCCTTTTCATTCTCCTTGATCGGCGGAAGCGGCTGCTCTCCTTTTGCCTCACGGACTCTGTTTTCCTGATTTCTTGTCATGATATCCGTCAGGCGTGCGCAGCTGATCATCAGATTCTTCTCACGCATCATCCGGTTCGTAACGTCCGGTTTCAGAAGCTTAACAGCTGCTTCCTCCTCCGTTCCGTCCGCCCGGCTGATCTTACAGAGAAATGTCTGTCCGACCGATGCGGCACCCAGCGGTTTTTCAACCTTGATATTCTTTACCTGCCCATGAGAACGCTGGGTCATGGAGTACAGCTGTGCCTCCACGATCTCATCGGGAATCGGAGCCAGCTTGCTCTTCATGTCCTTGACAGCAGACTTTAATTCCTCCGGGAGACCTTCCATCGGAAGTCCCTGCATCATCTTCTGGAAGAGCGGGCCGGCACCCTTCAGGAGTCCGCCGATATAATTCCCCATGCTTTCGGCCTTCACCTTATTATTGCGTGCTTCCAGCTTTGTCTTTTCGTCAGGACTCAGTCCGGGGGCATTTTCATCTTCCAGTTTGCCCACCGGTTTTGCTTCCCGGATCATGGAAGCCAGCATCGCTCTCTGATCTATGGTATCCACGCCTTCGAAATACTTTTCAAAAACGAGTCTGGTGAAGAGGCCCTGTCCGGATTCACCGGCGGTCATGGAATCCTTCACCATTTTGGCAAGACGTTCGTTCCCCTTCTCATATTTTTCCCGCTTTCTTGCCCTTACCTCTTCTGCGCTGAGTCCAGGCTCATATGGATTCGGAAGAGCTTCTTCGGCTTCCCGGGCCGCGGGATTGAACAGTGCACGGGAGTACTTGCTGACCGTCTGCTGGAGTGCCTGGGACGTCGCCTTCACTCCACTGTCGATCATCGCCTCCGCACCTGCCAGTTTCTTCACCGTCTGATCATCCAGAGATTTCAGGATATCCTCCAGACCGTCGAGTTTCTGCGTCTTACTGATCTGTACGCCCTTCAGAAGGCTGTCCGGAGATGTCAGAATTCCCTGCGCCGCCACCCGCATCGCCCCCTTCTCGGAGTCGTACAGAAGTCCTTTTAATAATCCATCCGGACGTTTTCCCATGACCGCATCGATCTGACTGTCAACCACTGACTTGACGGCCGACGCCGCCTGGGTCATGCCGTCCGTAACCGCCTTCCTAAGTTCAGCCGCCTTCTCCGGTTCCATCACAAAAAGCGGCATCTTGTCCAGGATCCCGTTCACGATCTTCATATTCTTATCGCCGGTCGCGAACATATCCGAAACCAGATATGCCACCGCTTCCTTATTTCTGACCAGCATGAGTTTCATTCTTTCACCGGGATCACGCTGCATTTCATCCGCTGTCCAGCTGTCATAGGAGAAAAGAAGGTCTCCCATCAGATTCAGGATCTTCTTCTCTTTGTCTGTCCACTCATTCGGCTCTTCCTTCTCCTGCCGTCCAACGGATACCATGTCCTGTACCCGTGCACGGTTTGCCTGATCCTGCGTATTCTGAAGGATCTCTCTGGACTCCATGACATTGATCATGGAGCTGTGTTCCTTTGTGAAGATCACATCATCATCCGAGAATTCCCAGGACCTGTCCGGCTCCGAATCAAGGATGTACAGTTTTTTTCCGGCCTGGATGCAGCGGATCATATAAGCCAGATCCGTTGAAAGGAAATTCGTATAATCCGTCACCTTATACCCGGTGCGGTTCACCAGATAATCCGTCAGAAGCTGACGATTCATCGTCTCCGGTTTATGGATATCCATGCCGTTGATGACTTCCTTCACGATGGAATCGGCTGCCTTTTTCCCATAGACGGACTCGTTGTTCACGATATCCGAAGTCAGCATATCCCTGAGGATTCCGGTATTACGTTCCAGCGGAAGCTCGGTTTCCCCCGAATGCAACGTAAGCTGTCCGTGGGTATTCTGATGGAGCCGGAGCACGGTATCCCCAAAGAGAAATACCTTTGCCTGAACCTTTCCCTCTTTGAAATCCATCAGGGTATTCCGAAGATTGAAAAAAAGTCTTGCCATTTCCCTGGAAAGGCTCTGTTCCTTTTCATCCGTACTTTTTGCAAGCCTTCCGATCATGTCAGAGGGCGTTTCCTCGCCGGAGAAGGCACGGTAAAGCAGGGAGGCTTCAACGCCTGCCGCCTTTACGGTCTCCTCATTCGGAAGCTCACGTCTCTGCTCCGGATCTTTCGGCGGATTTCCGCCCTTTCTCAGGCCGTACCCCTTTGCCTGGGTCATCAGATCGCGGATCTCATTTACCTCACCGCTTATGACGCCGGTATGCATCAGTTCCTTTGCCACCTGGAATGATGCCGCCTCCCTGTGGAGACGGAGGATGTTCAGACGTACCAGTTTCTGGTGCTCCTGTTCTTCCTTGTTGGTGGCATGATTATCCCGCATGTAATTCCGACACTCCAAAATCGCCTGATCATAGAGCACCAGGAGCTTGTCCAGTTCTTCCTCCTTCACCTCGATTCCAAGCCTGGACTGATTGATCACTTTTTCGACCGATGCCAGAGAGGTCTTGACTGCCTGTATCTGTTTTTTATCCCCGGTGAGTTTCTCATCAAGGATCAGCTCCGAAGACCGGTTTCTCGCCTGGATCATCTCCAGCTGAAGCCGTTCCTCATCCGACAGGTCTCCGCCCAGAAGCGCATTGATCTCTTCAATGTCCTTCGCAACAGCCGCTTTATCATACAGTTTTTTGTTTTTATCTTTCAGCTTTTTTGCGGTCCCTTCCGAAGCATTTCGGACTGCCTTATTCAGCTGTGCTTCGACCCTTCGTTCTCTTTCCTCTCTTTCAGCCTCTCTCTGAGCCTCTAACTGAGCATTTCTTTTTTTCGGTTTTCCAGGCATGGTATATCCCCTTTTTGTACTCTGCACTTCGCGCCTACGCGCTTCCTTATATCATCGCTTCGTACGTTTTTTCACTAAAACCCCAGCATTCATTATAACATTCATACGCCTGCCTCACAACCTGTGATTACCACGTCTTACAACCCTCTTACGCACATAAAAGAAGCGGAGAACCGCAGTTCAATCACTACAGCTCTCCGTTCGTTTATTCACTCTCTCTGCGTTTCTTTCCGATCCGCTTGTTCTCGTACATTGTCTGATCGGCGCGGCGGATGGTATCCTCCACGGTTTGATCGGTCTCTGGATCATAGATCGCGATACCCATGGCAGAGCAGGCGGCTGGCGCCTTTCAGATAAACATCTCCCTTGTCGTGACCGTAGACATCATTCACCCGCTTCAGATTGTCGCAGTCAAACATGCCGATGGCAAAATCAAAGGATCCCGTCTTATCCAGTCTCTTCTGCAGACGCTGCGTATATTCCGTAAATGCGCCCTTGTTCTTGACATTTGTAAGGGAATCCACATAGACCTTCGAGTCCAGCTCCTTCACCTTCATGTGTTCTTTGCTGGCGAGCAGGCGTCATCACCACGCCCATCTGCTCACCGTCATACACCGTCAGGTTTGACGGGAACATACAGTCCGCCTCTCCGGACTTTACGGCTTCCAGTGCTTCCGCTGCCGTGGAGTAACAGATGGGTTCAAATTCAATTTCCGCATTCTCCATGCAGGTGGACGCATATGCCAGCGCATCCCTCAGGGCACCCGTCAGCTCTCCTGTATCCGGATCCTTTGCGCAGAACGCAAGATAATTATCCTGATATGCCACCCGGATCTTGCCGCCATGCTCCGAAAGCCACTACAGCTCATCCGGCGAAAGGTAATTGTTATTTCCGGAATCCCTCAGATATTTCTCATAAAGCTGCTGATTGTAATAGATATTCTCATCCTGGATTTTACTCATGGCTTCATCCAGTTCTTTCAGCAGTTGCGGCTTTGCCATGCTTACACCAAAATAGAAATCCGAAGACCCGATCTTCCAGACCGGTTCCGTAACCTTCGCATCCCCGAAGGAATCCAGCATGACATACGCATCCATGTCTCCATCCGTCAACATCTGAAGTGCCACATCCTGATCCACGGAAAGCTCCGTAAGTTCCACTTCCACGCCACGCATCTTCGCCCAGTCCCGGAACATTTCCACCATGATACTTCCGCGGTCCACACCGACCTTCTTTCCGGTCAGTGTCTGCGGATCATCCGCCTGGATCTCCTTATTCTTCGGAGAAATGAAGACATAGTAGGATTCCGTTCCCATAGGCAGCGAGGAATAGACGATGTATTTCGACCGCTCCTCCATATAGGACACGTCACTGAGCATATCGATCTCGCCGTTTTTCAGCATTTCCAGCAGCTCCGGCCAGGTTCCTTCCACATATTCATAGTTCCACCCCGTATAGGCAGCCACCTTCCGCTGGTATTCATAGCCGTAACCGGACCTGCGCCCGGTTTCATCCTTGTGGTGGAACTTTGACTCATACCAGCCGACACGGACAGTCTCCCGCCCATTGCTCTTATCTTCTTCCTCAGCCAGCACATGATGCGGCAGCACAAAAAAAACAGCCAGAAGGACGCACAGGAGCACTGACAGAGTTCGGCGGAGAGAGATCCTCACCGCTTTATTATTTAATTGTTTTTTGAACTGCCTTTTGAAATACATCTTTGAACCCTTCATACGCACACTTGTGCATGCTATAAAATAACACACTTTCGCTCTTTTCGCAATCCTGTCAGGAACTATATTCATGTATATTTCTGCCGACACCCTGTACATAATATAAGGCAAAACAAAAGGCGGCAGTCCCGGAACGTTGGTGTGCTACGTATCCGTCTGCCGCCTTTTAGATCCAACACTTTCACATTTGTGCATCGCGGTTACACCCTTTGCGTTTTCACGCCGTGATCCCACGCTTCGTGTTTTCTCACTATGTGACTGTCATTTTCTCATCAATTAGTTTGCCGTATCGATCCAGAAAAGCTCTGCATCACTGTCAGCATCCTTGTACTGCTCGATATTTGCGCAGTTGTCCTTGCTTCCCCAGGAGATGTTCAGGCACTTGCCGCTCTTACGGTTCACGATCTTGTACGTGTTGTTGCGGGAAGCCTTGAACTCCCACTCCTGGCTCTGGCTGCCGTAATAATCCCACTGATGTACATTTGCGCCATCCCATGTAGCATCGTCCTGTACCGTCAGAACCTTGCCGGTGGACACGTTCTTGATGATATAGTATCCGCTGGACTGGCGCTCGATCTTCCATCTCTGGTTGTTGCCGCCCTTGTAGGTATACTGAATGATATTAGTTCCGTTGTCACGACGATTGCCGTTTACATCCACTGCAAGGCCGCTGTTCATGTTGATGATCTTGTAGGTCTTGCTGCTGTCGAACTGACCGCCGGAAGACTGGGAAGACTGATTATTGTTGTTATTATTGTTATTCCAGGTGTTGTTATTATTGTTATTGTTGTTGCTGCTCCAGCTGCTGGTATTGTTGTTCGATGTGTTGCTGCTGCCCGAAGTTGCAGACGGAGAATCATAGGATGCCCAGTCATAATATGCCGTAAGACTGGTTCTTCCGTTGAATGCTCTTAACCAGTCATCCACACCCTTGCCGTTCCATGCGTTCATCATGATCTTGCCGGGCGTTTTCGGGATGTCACGGGTTGCGGTATACACTGCCTTGCCGTCCACATACCAGGTGATGGCTCCCTGAGACCAGTTAAAGCCATAGGTGTGGAAGGACTGCGATGCATCAAATCCCAGATTGTACAGATACTCATGATTTGCTACGCCGTTGGTGTAGTAATTGAACTGTACCTTTGTTGTGTCATAGCCCAGGAACTCGATATCGATCTCATCCCACTGAGTTCCGTCAGACGGACCTGTGTAGGTAAAGAACGAAGATACAACGCCCGGATTCTTGATGGGCTTCATGCTGACCTGATACAGGCCATAGCCGAAATACTCTTTTGTACGGTATTCACCTGCGGTGTAACCGCTCCAGTCTCTATCGATGGTGATCGCCATCTGGCCGTTGTTAAACTTTACATTATCCGGCTTCCATGTGCAGTCGAACATGTCCCCATTGGACCAGTTGGACTTCTCAAATTTACCGGAATCGTGATAATCAAAATCCATTCCGTAATGTGTTCCGTTCCATGCAGAAGCTGCTTCAGCTTCCGGAGCCTTTCCGACCTGAAGGCTTCCGATTGTCAAAAGTGCGCCCAGAGCAAGTGCGAAAAACCCTTTCCTTTTCATTATCCTTCTCCTTTGCAATATTTCCGTACATATCCTCGTTTCACCGCATTTTTTCTTCCGTTTTTTCCGGTTTCACCGAGGATTCCCCAAATGTTACGTGATATCTGTACCGGTTCAGATGTCCTTCATGTGCTCACTATAATACGAATCCATACGGATTCTATATAGTTTTCATTGTGTATTTTATGTTTTAATTACATAATGATAAAATATTTAGAAAAATGGCAATTTTACCAATTCTTTTATTGCAACCTGCACGAAAGGCCAAAAAAAAGATGTGCAGATTGTTGATCCGCACATCTTTTTCTGATTTCTGTTTATATTTTCCGATTAGCTTTCCAATTAGCTTTCCAATTAGATTTCCAGGTTACTTTCCAAGGTTCTCCGTCTCAGGAACCACAACCGTCTTGTCATAGCAGGTAAACATCTGGTCTACCTTTGTCCTGTCCACCTTCGGTGTAAGAGCACTTACGATGGGAACGATGATCAGACCTGCAACCATGGTAACGGCACCCGCATTGATGGGGGATTTGATCACCGGCACGAACATGTTGAAGATGGTGAAGCCGACACCCAGAATGTAGCTGGCCCATACGGCTGCTTTGGAAATATTCTTTGAGTAGAGGCCGTACAGGAACGGTGCCAGGAAGGCTCCGGCCAACGCACCCCAGGAATAACCCATCAGCTGCGCGATGAAGGTCGGCGGGTTAAAGGCAAGGATAACCGAGATCACGATGAATGCAACAACGAAGAGCTGCATCAGACGAAGCTGTGTCTTGTCCTTCATGGGTTTCTTCTTCAGAGGCTTGATCAGGTCCAGCGTCAGCGTGGAACTGGATGTAAGAACCAGAGAAGAAAGTGTGGACATGGATGCCGAGAATACCAGCACCACCACGATACCGATCAGGATGTCCGGAAGGGTCGACAGCATGGCCGGCACGATGGAATCGTATGCAACCTTGCCGGTTTCTGCATCCACGATACCGGGAGCATCTCCGAAGAGACGTCCGAAACCGCCCAGGAAATAGCATCCGCCTGCAATGATGATCGCAAAAAATGTAGATACGATGGTTCCTGTCTTAACAGCCTTCTCATCCTTGATGGCGTAGAATTTGTGGACCATCTGCGGAAGTCCCCAGGTACCCAGAGACGTCAGAACGATAACACCAAACAGAGCCAACGGATCCGGTCCGAAGAAGGAAGCGAAAAGTCCCTGACTTCCCTGCAGCGCTTCGGTCGTAACGGAATTATCTGTCGGAATCTGAGACAGGCTCTGAAGTGCCGCGGTGAAACCGCCCTTTCCTGCCAGAACCGCGCCAATCACAAGACAGATACCGATCAACATGATGATACCCTGAATGAAGTCATTCAGAGCCGTTGCCATATAACCGCCGATCACGACGTATGCACCGGTAAGCGCTGCCATGATGATAACGCAGATCCGGTAATCGATATCAAAGGCCATCCCAAAGAGACGGGACAGACCGTTGTATACACCTGCGGTATAGGGAACCAGGAATACAAATGCGATAATGGATCCTGCGATACGCAGTGCCTTGGAATCAAACCGCTTTCCGAAGTATTCCGGCATCGTCTTCGCATCCAGCTGCTGAGACATCAGTCTGGTACGGCGTCCCAGGATCAGCCATGCCAGAAGACTTCCGATGAAAGCATTTCCCAGTCCGATCCAGGTCGATGCCACACCGAACTTCCATCCGAACTGTCCTGCATATCCGATAAATACTACGGATGAGAAATAAGATGTACCAAATGCGAAAGCCGAGATCCACGGCCCTACCGTACGTCCGCCCAGGACGTAATCATTGACATTCTTTGCCTTATTGCGGGAATAGATTCCAACTCCCAGCATCATGGCAAGGAAAACGACGAGAAGAATGATTTTGACAGCCATTGTTACTGCTCCTTCATGAGAATCTGCGTCATAAGCATCTTCCGGTTTGTTTATCCGTTCACCGTTTTAACGCTTTAACGCCATGAAGTGAATTATACACAGTTTAGGATGGTATGTCAACCCGGATCTTATGCTTCGATCCGGGTTTGTTTTATACTTCGGTCCGAGTTTAGCACGGTTTTCGGTCCCGTGCTCGAGACGGGTTATGGCTCCGCCACAACCACCCGGTTCTTACCCGCATGCTTTGCCTCATAAAGCGCATCATCCACACGCATGCATGCAAGATCGGCATCCTCTCCCGCCACCATTTCCGTGACACCGAGACTCATGGTGCGGTGACCTGCAAGTGGGAAGCCGATGGCACTGAAATTCACACGGAACAGCTCCGCGATCCGCAGTGCCCCTTCCAGATTTGTTTCCGGCAGGAGAACCATAAACTCCTCTCCGCCCCACCTTCCGACGGATGCATCCGGAACGTGTTCTTCCACAATCTTCCGCAGCATATCCGCCAGTCCGATCAGGACGTTATCCCCTTCCTTATGCCCGTAATTATCATTTACGGACTTGAAATCATCGATATCCATCATGATCAGAGAAATCCCCATCCGGTTCTTTCCGTGGACGGACCGATACTCTCCCGCCCGGGCACATTCCGTGATCCGGTTCTGGATCTCGGAGCGGTTGTACAGACCCGTAAGGCCGTCGGAAATGGCAAGGATCTCCAGCCGGCTGTTTGCTTCCTCCAGCTCCTCTGTGGCTGCCTGGATAAAGGTCGCCAGACGGTTGATCATGGAAACCTTTCCCGAGAATTGCTCTACATCCACATCCACCTGCGGGATCGTCTTCCCCTCGGTATCTCCTTCTCTCTGCGCCGCCACAACAAGCGTCACATTATGCTGGTTGACGTGGTTTCCGTTCCGCAGAAATTCTCCGGAGGTATAGAATCCTGAGGTCGGTGCGATGGACTGGAACGGCTGTGTTTCATTCCCGATCTCATCATCGCCCCAGAACGTTCTGCGTCCCGCACAGGAGAACACCGTGAAGGTATCCGGTATGAAATCCTGAAAATGCACTGCTGCCTGATAAGTACTCTCCAGGATCGTCCAGGGATCCCCGTATGCGATTCTGGCATAAATATTCTCTGCGATATCCGCGGTCATCTCCAGCGATCCATCCTCCCTGCTTCCGATGGGCGCACGAAGGATATCCATTCCGTTCAGTTCATAGAGGAACGGGAATTCCAGCGTATTGGAGAAGAAGTTCTCGTCGTTTTTGATATTCAGATATCGATTATAGGTCTCATATGCGGGTTTTCCGTCCAGTTCATACAGGATCGGTCCGCGTGCCTTCGTTACGGAGAGATGCCGTCCCAGCGGTTTCCAGCCGGTCACATGCAGGGCCTGCACATGATAGTCCTCACCACCCGTCAGCAGGAACACAACCGCGTGATCCGAGACGTCCCCGTCGGAAGAAAATACCACCGCCGCATTGTCATTGATATCTCTGGAAAATGCACCGCCTCCGCAGAATACGACCTCCTTCGGAAGCATTTCCAGATACTCGCAGTAATTCGTCATGGACATGCCCCGCATGGTCGTAAATGTCATAACCGATTTCACCCACGGATTCGAGCGGACATGCTGATTCAGACTTTCCACCACGCTTTTGGCGCGCTCCTCATCCAGAGGATACTGAAGCATTTTAATTTGCGTAGACGGGTACTCATAGACCGTGCAGATGATGCTGATGGGTCTTTTGCTTTTATCTCCCATCAGGATATTTCCGTTGGAGGAGCATCCCATGTACAGCGCCGAAGGCATCTCCTTCTCGATCATCCCGCAGATACTGCGGATCATATTCTTGTTCAGGGTCTCCGTGAAGATCTGAAACAGGACATTCGATACCACGGAGGAATTACACCACTGGCGGATTCTTTTCAGCATACTGATCAGTTTCTCTTCACTCTCATAATTAAACTGGAATTGCTTCATACTCACCCTCCGATTATTTTCGATTACAAACAAATGCGCTCCATGCGCTATCACATTACAGACAAATTCCGATCATTCTTTTACGTGTTTGAGGCCGTGCTCACATCCCCAGAATTTTCTTCATCAGTTCCGACTGTGGGCGCCCAGGATCTTTATTGAACATGTAGATCAGATCACTGTCTCCGCTCCTGTCTGCAAATGCCGGAAACAGAAAACCGAATTCCGGTTCACCCATCTCATATTCTCCGACCAGCGGTGAGACAGCGCACACCAGAAAATCGTAAACCTCTTCCGATCCCTCCAGCCATTCATTATCCGATGCCTTGACCGGAACGTCATAGGACCCACTGAATATAAAGATCCCATACTCCCGATCCGTCCGATAGTTTTCCCCCATCACCTCATACACAACGCTGAGCAGTCCATCATCCTGCAGACGTTTCCGGTTCAGTTCGAAAAGGACCGGCCGGAAGCTGTTCCTGAGAGCCTCCCCCTCCGGGAAACTGTACTCCATGAGCTGCTCATTTGTTGCCGAAAATGGAATTGCTTTGGCCAGCGCCAGATTCTTCTTCGTGTCCGCAGCTCCGAGATTCCTGAAAAAGGTATTGAAGGATCCGTCTTCGTACCCCTCCGCATCCATATACGCTCCGGCAACTCTGGAGAAACAATTTCGCGCAGGCGTCATCCTCCGCGTCAGCTCGAGCATATCTTCCCTGTTTATCATTATGTAAACCTCTGTTTTGTTCCATACTTCGCGCTTACGCGCTCCGTGAATTTATGTCCGTATTCTTATATTTTATCACACTCTGCATCGATTCAAAAGTATCTAAAAAAAAACCCTAAAAAAACCTCTGACGATCGATCAGATCGCCAGAGGTTTTTTTTGAAAACAAGATTTTATTCTGACCGAAATTTCGTATTCCCGGTCATTTCAGGAGATCACGGCTTGATCCACATAGCCGGACGAACCGCACAGTCTGTGTTATATACATAGAAATTGCCGTAATAGATATCTCCCGTGTTGGCACAATACTGCGCACGGCGTGCCTCAGAGCCCGGAGAGCGGAGCCACCACCAGCAGCAGCCGGTGAACTGCTTCATATCTGCGCCGTAATAACTGGACTCGAAATTATAGGTCATGATATTGTGCGCCTTGGCGTAAGCCGTTGCCTTGCAGGCACGATTTCCGTTGATCGTATAGCCCTGCTCGGTCACCTTATCCTCACCGAAATACTTTGAAGCTTCGGCATAGCTCAGCAGGAACACCTTATCGGTGGTATTATTTCCGCCCGGTGTGCCGGTCCATGGATTGTCTTCATTCGTCAGTGTTGTGGACAGGATCTTTCCCTGCTCTGCCGACGTGAACGCTGATTTATAGAAAGTATCGTTCAGCCAGGTTCTGATCTGACTGGTCTCCCAGGTAACGGCCTTGTAATCCTTACTGTACGCTACCTGATCCAGTCCATAGCGGCTGATCACCAGCATACTTCCGTCGGCCTTCTCATCCAGAACGATCCACTCGATGGCTTCTTTTCCGTTTGAGGTACTGTTATCCTGTTCGTACTTTCCGAAGGTGATGATATTTCCGATATTTCCGGATGCGGTCATCACACCGCTCTTATCAAATACATATTTCTTTCCGCCGATGGTTACCGTTCCCGTCACCATGGCTCCGCTTGCATCAAAGTAGTACCACTTCCCTGCCTGCTGCTTCCAGCCTGTAAGCATAACTCCGGTGGACTTGAAGAAATACCACTTGCCGCCGATCTGCTTCCAGCCGGTCTGCATGGCGCCGGTGTTCGGCCCGAAATAGTACCATGCCTTTCCGATCTGTTTCCACCCGGTCACCATATATCCGTTGGATTTAAAATAATACCATTTTCCGCCGTCTTCCAGCCATGTCTTCTTCGCATAAGTGCCATCGGAATATGCGTACCAGTATCCTGTTGCATTTTTCTTCCATGTTCCCGTAGCCGCCTCTGCAGTCCCAAACGACTGGGGAAGAACGATCAGCGGGATCAGAAGTGCAACGATTGCTTTCTTAAGCTTCGTTTTTATCATCTTCCCAGATTCTCCTTTCTCGGATATGTTATTTTTCCTGTCTGCATCGATTACGGATTCACAACGATCGCAGGACGGACAATACCGGTCATATAATCGATACCGTCATAGTCGTAACTTACATATCCATTGCGGTAAACATATGCAGCGTAATTGGAATACTGTCCCGGAGAACGCAGCCAGTACCAGCAGTTCTGTGACCACCACTGATCGCTGTACTTCTCCTCGCCTCCATGAGCGATTGCATAAGCAGTCAGCTTGCATGCACGGGCGCTGCTGTCTCCGCCGGCATATCTTCCGTCCAGATCCACGAAATACTTTTTGGCTTCCGTATCGCTGAGCAGGAACACCTTATCCTTTGTATTGCTTCCGCCTCTGGTTCCCCAGAAGAAGTTGTCGTCATTTACCACAGTCGTGGTTTTGATCTTGGTCTTCTGCGCCGACGTGAACGCCGTATTGTAGAACGTGCTGTTGAGCCAGGAACGGATCGTCGACTTATCCCAGGTCATGGGACCAAGCTTTGAATTGTACGGCATGGCATCCAGACCAAACCGGCTTACCAGGAAGAGACTGCCGTCCGAGAACTTATCCAGAACGATCCACTCGATGGCTTCCGCGCCGTCGGAGGTGATATTGTCCTGTTCGTAACTTCCGAAGGATACCACATCCCCGACCTTTGCCCCGGAGAGATCCGTACTTCCGGATTCCAGAACACCGTTACTGTCGAAGGTATAAGTCTTTCCGGCGATCACCACCGTACCGGTCGCCATGGCACCGTCCGTTCCGAGATAATACTGCTTCGCGCCGATCTGCTTCCATCCGGTCTGCATTACCCCATTCGTATCAAACAGATACCAGCTTTGTCCGATCTTTTTCCAACCGGTCACCATGGCACCGTTGGTTCCGAAGTAATACCACTTTGAACCGATCTGCTTCCACTTTGTCTGCATAACACCTTTAGCGTTAAAGAAATAATACTTTCCGTCGATTGCTTTCCAGCTTGTGGTGATGTAGCCCCAGGAGTTCATGTAATACCACTTTTTACCGTCCTGCACCCACTCATTTTTCGGAACTCTTCCGTCTGAATAAACGAAATAGATCCCTTTCTCATTCTCTCCCCATGTACCGTCTGCCGCCTCCGCCTTCAGTGCGGATACGGAGGGAACGATCAGAATCGCCGTAAGCGTAGCCGCAAGCCATGTTTTCCAGCGTTTTCTGCTTTTCCGATCTTGCATGTGATCTGTTTTTTTCATGCGTCTCAGTTACCTCCTTTATTATTTCGTTATTATTTTTCGTCTTTTCCGGTCTTAATCCCGATGTATTTTCAACATGATCTTAAAGAATAGTATACCACAGATTCAGCCTGATGTCAGTTAAAATTACAGACGATCCAGGAACAACCCGGAGCCTACTCCTTTAATGCAAGTGTCAGTTTTACGCGGTCATGGATCCCGGTCTTGTCATAAATACTGGAGATATAGTTTTTTACGGTTCCTTCGGAAATGAACAGGCGATCCGCGATCTGGCGGTTTGTGAGTCCTTCCGCGATCAGGGAGCAGATCTCCTTCTCTCGCTCTGTCAGCGGATCCACCGCACTTTCCGGCACATGGATCTCGCTCTGTCCTGTGCCGTCCGTTCCTGCGAAGGATGACTGACTGCTCATAAGCACCGTCAGGCGCTGCATCACTTTTGCGTCCAGCACGGTCGTCCCCCCGAGGATCTGACGAACGGCTCCCAGGATCGCATCCTTTCCGCTGTCCTTCAGCAGGTATCCGTCCGCACCGCGACCGATCGCTGCCGTGATATTCTGATCATCATAGAATGTTGTAAGCACAAGGATCTTGATCCCGGGGAATTTTGATTTCATCTCCCCGATCAGTTCGATTCCGCCCATGCCCTTCATATTGAGATCCACCAACGCAAGCTCCGGCTGCCGATCCGAAGGCAGAGATTGCAGTCCCGCCAGTGCTTCCACGCCGTCATGTGCCTTTCCGACGATCTCATGATCGTTCAGGGACAGAATGATCTCCAGACTGTCCAAAAGCATTGTTTCATCATCCACCAAATATATCCTGCTCACCGATTCCTCCTATATTTCACACTTCGTGTTCAATGGCCTTTGTGACCGCCCATAGAAGGCGGTCACAAACCCTCCCTTCGGTCGGGCACAAACACCTTCGGTATTTGTGGGCATGTACGGAATCAATTCTCCTGATGGAGAATCGATTCCTATTCCATACTTCGCGCTGACGCGCTCCGTAGATTATCATAGAGCACGTGTTTCCCTTTTTTATGCCTTAAATCACGTTTGCAGTCCGTGCTCTGCGCTCACCGGAAGTTCTACCACCGAGCGAAATCCATCTTCATTTGAAAATTCCGCGTAGCCTCCGCACCTCTCCGCATAGGACAGGATCTTCTTCAGGCCGAAGCCCTGTTCCAGACGCTTCTTCTCATTTTCCTTACCGTAATCGCTGTGACCGTTATCCTTCACTGTAAGCCGGATATGCGCGGAATCTCCGCTGAGCTTAACCAGAAAGGTATCCGCATGTCCGTGCTTTACACCGTTTGTCAGAAATTCCTGTAATACACCGGTCAGAAATTCCAGATGCTCGTGCGGAAGCAGCATGCCCTCCGGGAACGGATCATAAAGCCGATCACATTTTCGTTCCGTATCCATAACGAATTCGTCCATGATGCTGTCCATTCCCGCGATCAGGTCCGTGATCGGAACATCCGCACTTTCCTGATCCAGGGTTCGCACGGCCCGCCTGATAGACTCCAGACTGCCGCGGATCCGTTCATTTGCATCATTCATCCGCTTGCGTGCTTCCTCCGGTTTTACGTCATAAAGCATATCTGCCGCGTCCAATGTCATGATGGCTGCCGTGATATTATGACCCACACTGTTATGAATGTTCCGGCTGATGTTTTCCCGCTCGGTAAGGCGGGCATTCTTGTCCGCGAGAAAGCTTGCCTGGGCCAGCTGACGGTTCAGTTTCTTCTCACGCATTTCGCTGACGGAAGATTGGCGAAGACGCTCCCGCTCTGACAAACGTTTCTGCCGCTCCACGCAGATCAGATGCTTAACCAGAAGCAACACCGTCACACTTGCCATAACCGCCATTGCCCAAAGAAACTGCCGTGCGACGAACTGACCATTCAGATCCGTCCAACGCTCTGTCACACCTGTCCCCAAAAAAAGGATGGTTGCAGCCGAAGGCGGAAGCCAAAACCACAGGCCCAACGTACCGTGATGCCCGCTTTGTACGTTCATGGAATCCTCACGTACGGGTTCACTCTCCCCCACCGGCCAAAGCACAGCGAAAACGATGTATCCGGGCCAGAAACCGGAAAGGACACCGAAACATGCAGCCAGTATCCATTTCAGCCATGTGAGATGAATGCCCATGGAATGCGCCGTGACAGCCACCAGAAGAAGTCCTGCCGCAAGGAGCAGCAGGAGGGGATGTTCGGACCGGATCATGGACAATCCGGCCAAAACAGCGATGATGAAACTGTCAATCAATGCAAACAGCATCAGACAACCTCGATCTGACACATCCGCATGGTGGTCAGGGCAGCCTCATGACTATCCGGAGTCACACCCGCGCAGCACGAGGAATCCACGGACACTTTAATTTCCGGATAAAGCGCCTTGATGATCAATGCATTGGAGACCACACAGATATCCGTGCAAAGTCCGATCAGTTCCACTTCTTCGAAGGCTCTTCCTGCCCATCCGGTGTAACCGAAGGACGGCTTATCGATCACCTTCGCGCCTTCAAACAAAAGGCCGTCACGAATCTCCCAACCCGGAGTCCCCTCGATACAATGTACCACCGGAAGATGACGGCCTTCATTGGTCTCCATATAATTCTCATGATGCGTATCCCGGGTGAAGATCACCTCATCTCCACGATTTCGATACTCTGCTATCTTGGCCTTTACAGCTTCCACGATGGTCACTGCCTCAGCCGTTCCAAGACTGCCGTCGATAAAATCATTCTGCATATCAACTACGATCAATGTCTTCATTTTTCTCCCTCCGTTTCTCCTCGTGATTCCATGATTTTTGATTCCATGATTTTTGATTCCATGATTCATGTTTACATGTTTTTTTACACGATGATTTATTTCATGATGAATATAACACTCCGATTGACAATACACAACATGCAATCACTGCTCAAGGAAAGGCATCGTCCTGATCAGCGACCTGTAAATGTTTGCAAAATCCACTTTGCATTTTCCGTCCCAAATACCAACCGGGATCTTGTCCTCAAAGGTATATTCCTTCATCTCTTCTCCACTTTCAAAATAATACACCTGAACCAATTTTTCTTCCGGTATCACGACCCAGTATTCGCGTACACCGGCGGCACGATACTTTCGCATTTTTCGAAACAGATCCATGTACCAGTTTCCCGGAGAAAGCACCTCCACTATAAAATCCGGTGCTCCAACGATACACTTCATCGTTATCTTTGACTGATCGCATACAACCATAATATCCGGCTGCACCATCGTCTTATCATCAGCATCAAGCTGAACATCCATCGGTGCATCAAACGGTGTACATGGACCATTGTGATCCTCCACATATTGATCAAGCACGGAATAAATCCTTCCTGCAATCCGCTGATGCACAGATGTGGGCGAAGCCATATCATAGAACGTTCCATCAATCATTTCCACCCGTGCACCATCCGGGAGATTATAATAATCCTTTATCGTCATCCCGGAACTCCCTGAAAAATGAAGTGCATCTAACTGATCTAACTGACCTGGCTGCCCTTTCTGTCCCCGTGGCCCGTACGTATTCATCGCCGAATCTTCCAGGATGTCGTTCCACACGGGATTACCATGGCCCCATCGTATCTTCCACTCACGCTCAAAAAAAACAGAAAGTGCCTGTAACGTCTCATATCTCGGCGTGCCGGTTGACCTTCCAAACACCTTCTGCACAGTCCCTAAGGGAACTCCGGATCCATCCGCAATCTGCTTATTTGTAAATCCGTAATCCTTCTTCAGTTTGAGCATTTCCTGTAATGTCATCGTTTATCACCCCCTAAATATCCAAAGAGAGTATCATCCATTCCTCGACCGTTTCAAATCCATTTTATCGCCATTCAAGCCATTTGTCAACCATAAATCGAACATACATTCGCGCATTATCTGTATGTTTGGAAATATTCTGATAATCACCCCCGAAATATCCTTGTAGCTGACCGATGGCTGAATAGCCCTCAAATCAACAAAAACGAAACAGAGCAGACCAAAGCCTGCTCCGCAATTATTTCAATCGAGTTTTGACATTGCCCGATCCTCTGACCCATCATCCCCTTCTTCCGCCTGAAATCGTTCGTTATTACGGATCAGTTCCTTCAGCGAAACCGGCATGTATCCGTTGATCATACAGCCCGCGTTCAGTGCATGTTTCTTTGTTTTCATGAAATGATAGGTCTCATCTCTCCGATTATGGATATGTCCGTAGATATGCCAGGCCCCTCTGTGATATGCATTCCATTCGGCAATGGGATAATGACAGAGTGTAATCCTCTCTCCTCCATCTTCGATCTGCATCACCGTTTCGATCCCTTCAAGCAAACTTTGTGCAGCCGGATTCTTAAGGATCGGCCCGTCATGATTTCCAAGGATCAGATACTTATGCCCCTTTAACTGATTCAGATACCATTCCGCCGGAAGGGCGCTTCGATAGCAAAGATCCCCAACGATATACACCGTATCATCTTCCTGAACGCGTGCATTCCAAAGTTCGATCAGAGTCAGATCCATTTCATCTGCATTTGTAAACGGACGCCCATCAAAACGGATCACATTTTCGTGTCCAAAGTGAAGGTCACTGATATACAACTTCATTCCGTTCTCCTTTATCGCATGATCCAATCACGCATTACAATCTTGTGATTCAATCACATAATTCAGTCGCATAATTCAATCACGCGTTTCAATCATATGTATCAACCACACGATTCAATCATACGTTTCAATCGCGTATTTCAATCGCATGTTTCAATCGCATGTTTCAATCACATGATACTCCATCTTCTCGGTGTCAACCCACACAAACAGCCTGTCTCCGATCGGCGTTCCGTTTGAATATGTCGAAAACGTATCCAGAGTCAGAAGGGATCCGCAGGCAGCATCTCCTTCAAACAATGCCTTTTTCACCGGTGTATGGCCTACCACCTGCATCATTTCCATGAGATAGATCCGTTCTCCGCCCTGCGGTCTCGCCCAGATCGGCGAATCATCTTCCCACATGTAAGGACGCCCCATCTTGTTGATTCGATCAATGATATAATCAATATCAACTTTTTCGCTACTTCCGAAATGTTTCAGAACAAACTTCTGCGTAAGTCCGGCATGACTGAATAGCACGTTATCCATTCGATGCATATACGCCGCATGTCCTTCAGGGAGAACCATCTCAATCCTCTGAATCCCCTTCACGATCAGTTCTCTGGCGTATGCAGAATATCCGGATTCAAACCCCTGCCATACATAACTCATATCATGATTTCCATAGCAAAGCCAGGTATTGGGATGATCTGCAATAAATGTAACCGTTGCTTCGATCGTCTCGGAATACAGTTCCAGATTCCGCTCCTGCCCCCAATCATCCATGATATCTCCCAGCAGTACGATCCTGTCATACGAATCCTGTTTGATCAATTTTTCCGCCTGCTCAAACATCCATGGTTTTAAATGTACATCCGGAATTACAAATACCTTACTCATAAATATCTCCATTCCACACTTCGCGCTTACGCGCTCCGGTGAAATCATTACTTCGCACGTATCTTTCACAAACATGCCTTTCTCCTTTGTTCGAGTCCGTGCCACGTTCTGATTTATTCCGGACTCCCTCATCTCAGGATAACACAAAACCAGCCCGAAAGCATTCAACCCGTAGTCTAAAAACACCCGCCCCAAAACATTCGCCTGGAAATATCTGATCCGAAAACCACCCGGCAGGAAATACCTGTCAAGCATGTATAACAAAAGCCACGTCCGCCCGGAACGTGGCTTTTGCATACATATATGGTCCAACTTCTACGTGCCCTACTCCGGCAATTCCCGAAGGGGATCAAAACCGGGGATCATATCGGCCAGCCCGCCGAGCAGGTTCTGATCACCGAGGATCGTCCCCAGGATTCCTCCGGTCTGCACTTTATTGCCCCGGAGCAATGCCAGCGCAGCCTTCTTCTGATCCGAATCTGCTTTCCGATAGAGCTCCACCAGACGCTTCTCCGTTGCCGTCACCTGCATACTGGATTTCTTTGCAGTGGTCGTTTTCTTCGCCGCAGGTTTCTTTGCAGCCACCGTTGTCGGCTTCTTAACAGCAGGTTTCTTTGCGGCAGGTTTCTTTGCAGTTGTTGCTGCGGGTTTCTTTGCGGTCGTAGCTGCCGTCGATACTTTTCTTGCCATAGGAACCTCCTATTCCATACTTCGTGCTTATGGCTGAATGTACATAGCGGGACGGACAGGTCTGGGAGATTCGTTGCGGCTGCCGTCATAGTCGATTTCTCCAAACCAGCCAACTTCTGCAGCATAAAGGTCATTATGACCGACCGTACGCAGCCACCAACGGCAGGTGCCGTTAAACTTTTTCTTCTCAACCGGATCAGATTCTTTCCATTCATATGGATCTGCTCCGTGGTTCTTTGCATACGCCGTAGGCTTGGCCGCACGCTCTACGCTGTGCCCATCTTCCCGACCTTCTTCGGTGTCATCATTCTTAAAGTATTTATTTGCCTCCTCGATGCTGAGCAGGAAAACCTTGTCCTCTGTTTCATAATTATCAATGTATCCGGAGTCCGAATTAGCATCACCCTTCACGATCGTCGTGGGGATCATAGCCTTCTCCGCCTTCGTAAAGGACTCATCCAGGAAGGTAGTGTTCAGCCATGTCCTGAGAGTAGAATATTTCCAGTCTACACCTACGTGTTCTTCGTCATAGTAATCAGCGCTAATCAAAGCATACCGGCTCACCACCAGCAGCTTTCCGTCCGCCGTCTTATCCAGAACGATCCACTCGATGTCCTCTCTTCCGTTGGAGAGATCGTCATCCTGTTCATACAAGCCGAAGAGGATCACATCCCCCACCTTCGCAGTTGCAAGTTCCGATTCTATCAGGGCGCCGTCATGGCCGAAGGTATACTCCTTACCGCCGATGGTCCGTGTTCCGGTAACCATAACCCCGCTGGCATTGAAGAAATACCATTTCCCTGATATCTTTTTCCAGCCCGTGACCATAACCCCGTTGCTCTTAAAGAAATACCAGTTTTTTGTAGACTGGTTCTTATTTGAAGTCTGTTTCCATCCGGTGACCATGACGCCTGAGCCGCTGAACAGGTACCACTTTCCCTCAATCTGCTTCCAGCCTGTCACCATGCAGCCGCTTGCATCGAAATAGTACCACTTGCCTTTAATCTGTTTCCAGCCCGTCACCATGTAGCCGCTTGCATCGAAGTAATACCATTTTCCCCCGATCTTTTCCCAGGTATTCTTCGCATAAGACCCATCGGAATATGAATACCACCAGCCCTTCGCATTGTGCCTCCATTTTCCCGATGCCGCCTCCGACACTGCCCCGCTCCCCATCACCTGCGGCAGCAGCATGCCCAGGATCAGGGTTGCACAACATAGTTTCTTCCCTCTTTTCATGTTACCATCCTCCATTAAAAAAAATTTATTTTAATAAATTGAGATCCGATTTTTCCAGGATCACCAACAGTTCCGTATCAGCTTCCAGCGGTATCTCCGGATCGATGAAGGAGCGCATCTCACTGTGATCCTTCACCGCCACCACATTAATGCGGTACTTATCACGGAGCTTTAACTCGATCAGATTCTTGCCGATCCATTCCGGCTTCGGCTTGATCTCCAGAAGGCAGAGATTGTCATCAATTTCGAAGAACTCCAGAAAAGAATCCGACAGCAGGATCCGTGCGGTACGAAGGCCGGTCTCTTCCTCCGGATAAATGATCTTATCCGCCCCGATCTTTTTGAGAATCTGTCCCATACGATGATCCTTCGCTTTTGCCATGACAAAGGGCACGCCCTGTTCCTTTGCGATCATGACTGCCATGATGCTGGCCGTCAGATCCGAACCCATGGCAACCACCACAACGTCCATATCATTCAGTCCCAGCCCCTTGAGCACGTCCGGATTTGCAACATCTCCCTCAACTGCGTAGGTAACATCATCCGCGACAGACGCAACGAGCTCCGGATCCTTGTCTACAGCCATGACGTCGCCGCCCATATCATAGATCGTTCGGGCAAGCTTCTTACCGAATCGGCCGAGACCGATGACTGCGATTGATTTTGCCATTTGAATTAATCCCCCTAACCCACAAAGAAATTACCGTCTGCATAACTGATCTTATTCTTATGCTCGGTATCGTATCTGAAGAACAGCGCCATGGAGATCGGTCCGATACGTCCGAGATACATGGCCAATATGATGATCCACCTTCCTACCGTGTTCAGGGTCGGTGTGAGTGCCCTGGACAGACCCACGGTCGCCGTGGCGCTGAAGGCTTCGTACATGCCATCCACCAGTCCCACCCGGTTCGTCACCATAACTGCGATCAAAAGCACGATGGTCACTCCGAAACTGAAAAGAACGATGGCCGAAGCTTTGTGGATCATTCCCGAGGTGACCCGGCGTCCGAAGGCCACATTCTCCCGACGGTTTCGGATAAATGACACTCCGTTGATCAGCATGACAAACAATGTAACTGTTTTCACACCGCCGGCGGTTCCCACAGGAGACCCTCCGATAAACATGAAGAAGCACCCCAGGAAACTGGTGGACTCTTCCAATGCCTGCTGCGGTACCGCCGCAAAGCCCGCCGTTCGGAACGTAACCGACTGGAAGATGCTGTTATTGATCTTATCCCCGAGAGAGAGATTTCCCAATGTATCCGGATTGTTATACTCCAACCCGAAAACGATGATCGCACCCAGGAAGATCAGGGACAGCGTCAGAACCATTACCAGCTTTGTATGTTCATTGAAATGCTTGATAATAGTCCGAAGCGGATATTTCTGCCGGATCCCCCGCCGGAGATTCCGGAACACATCGATCCAGACCACGTATCCGAGACCGCCCATAACGATCAGCATCATGGTATTGTACAGGACCAGCGGATTTGTCTGATAACTGATCAGACTGTCCGGTCCCAGGATATCGATGCCTGCGTTACAGAAAGCGGAAATCGCCGTAAAGACCGAGTACCAGATGCCCTTCCCCACACCAAACTGAGGGATAAACGTGATCATGTAGATCAGCGCGCCGATCATTTCCACCACAAAGGTCCCTTTAAATACAGCGATCAGGAACCGTTTGACACCGTTCATGGTGTTCAGATTAAAGGAATCATGGATCAGAAGGGAACTGGACAGGGACAGTTTCTTATGCACCATCAGCATAAGGACGGTGGTCACTGCTATGATCCCGAGGCCGCCCAGCTGGATCAGGATCAGGATCACGATCTTCCCGAACAGACTCCAGTAGGCAAATGTATCCACCACTACAAGTCCCGTCACACAGATCGATGTTGTCGAGGTAAAAAAAGCGGTGGTAATATCCGCGCCCCCCGGTCCTTCCTTTGCGACAGGAAGCATAAGGAGCAGTGTTCCCAGCAGGATCGCGCCCAGGAAACTGATGGGGATCAGCTGTGCGGATTTCAGTCTTCTTTTTTTCTTTTTTGCTGTTTCCATTGTATACTACCGTTTTTATGTTTTTGCGTCTTATACTCTTTGCCAATGTCGGCCAAAGTCAGAACGCACTACGTGCTTATTTTATCACAGAACTCTGTATTACGAAAGTAAAGAAATAACAGTCAATCTTGCACCGCCGCCCACCCTTATGGTATCTTGATGTTACTGTATTACAGACAGGAGTGACAGACGATGGATTATATTTACGAAACACATATGCATACCTCCGAGGCAAGTGCCTGCGCCGGCACCCCCGGTCGGGATTATATCGAGTACATGATTGCTGCAGGCTACAGCGGTATGATCGTGACGGATCATTTCTTTAACGGAAACAGCCGGGTTCCCCGGGATCTTCCCTGGGCCGATCGCATAGAGCAATACTGCAGCGGCTATGAGCACGCACGAGAGGCTGCGGAAGTTGTCAATGCAGTTCGGATCAAAGGAAACGCGAACGCTGACCTTTTCACTGTTCTCTTCGGCGTGGAGTATAATTTTGAATGCGATGAATACCTGATCTACGGTATCGATAAGGACTGGCTGCTTCGAAACCCGGACATTCTCTCCCAGTCCCGGAAAGAAGTGTACGACACGGTACACGCCGCCGGTGCCATTATGGTACAGGCGCATCCGTACCGGGAGCGGGGCTACATCGAAAAGATCCATCTGACGCCGGACATCTGTGACGGTGCGGAGATCTTTAACGCAGGAAATCCTCCCTGGCAGGACGCCCTGGCGTATCAATATGCAACGGAGCACCGTTTTCTTCCCTCCGCCGGCTCCGATATCCATCGGCTTGGCCAGCATTATATGGGCGGAATGCAGTTTCCGTACAGGATCGAAACCATAGATGATTATGTCCGTGCATTTCTATCCGGAGACGGAACGCCGGTGTTCTGCCGGGATGTAACGGATCCGAAAGCCCGGTTCCGCCCGGTGGTGGATGAACCGGAGCTTACGGTCCCCACAAAGCTTCCTTCGCTTCCGGTGGTTTTCCACTAACCTGCCCTCACAGCAGGACCGCGATCAGCGCGATATAGCAGATGGTCTTCGGAACCATCAGTATACCCATTTTCGGGGATTTACGTGCATAAAGGACCACGGAGAGATAGAATACAAAGCTGAACGCCACCAACACCGCCATGAGCACAAAGGAGCCTGCCGGCAGAAAACTCAGCAGGATCTCTCCGTTATGCACCTTCACATAATTCATCAGCAGAAAAATGATCATGGTCACACCCATCAATGTAAACGGAATGTTTCGAAGGATCGACCATTTATGATTCCCTTCCCGGCGAAACCAGTTGTTCTGCGGAAAAAGGCAGAGGACCACCCGAATCACCGCGAATACCATCAACAGAATGAAGAATGATCTGTGGAAGCCGTCCAGCAGCGTCGGCCGGATCATACTGATGTAATACGGATACGTTGCATAATAGACTACAAAATACAGCAGGATATAGAAGACCGTCATGGTTATGGAGGAGATCATGTTCCCGAGTCCCAGCCAGAACGCATCTTTCTCCCGCTCCCCGCCGATATTGATCACCACCCGCGGGATCAGATGAAATGCATCTCCGATCATCAACGCAAATGTCATCAACGCCGCAAAGCGGTACATGTCATCCGTAAGATTCACATACTGCGGATCATGCAGACATCGTTTCAAAAAGATCAATCCCGCGATCAGTGCAAACAGAAGATATCCGATACAGAATACACTCTCACCGATCCGCATACCCAGTGGTTTCTTCTTTTTTTCCATAATCCCAACCTCTAATTCCATACCTTTCATATGAATCACGCCGCCATCTTCGGATTCTGCGAATCTGTCAGTAGCGGCATTTGCGCTCCGTTGATCACACTTTACGCAGCAGAAGTTCCACTACAAAACCGCCGTCATTGTAATATTCCAGTCCTCCGCCCTGCCGCTCCATATAGGTCTTCACCAGATGCATGCCGATACCGTAGCCACCCTTATCGGCGGCTACCTTCCCACGATAGTATTTCTCCGTGATAAGGGGCAGTTCTTCTTCCTCCACGCCAGGGCCGCTGTCACTGATACGGATACGGATGAATGTGCCGCCCACGTCCTGCACTTCTTCAAACGACACATGGATGTCGGTTCCCGCATATTTGTGAGAATTTCCGATCACGTTATCGATCACCTGCTCCATCCGGAGGCGGTCCATATACACCAGGCATTGTGGGATATGGTTGTCCAGAAGGATCCGTCCGTAGTTTTTCAGATTCCCGAAATATGCTTCGATCAGTTCCGTGCTTTCTTCCGTCGGATCCACCTTGATCTGCTCCAGATCCTCCATTGTGGCATGAAATACATTTCCCATGATCTGATCGATGGTGGCCGTTTTTGTGGAAATGCTTTCCAGCTTCCCCACCAGATCCTCTGTCTCCTCGGCGGAAAGCTCTTGCTTCCTCTGCAGCTTCATTTCCATCACTTCGCAGGTAGCCTGGATGGTGGCCACCGGTGTTTTGATATCATGGCTGAGATCCGCTACCAGCTCCTTCTTCGCCTTCTCCGCCTGTACTTCTCTCTCCCGGGATGCCTTCAATTCCTCGCGCATCATGTCAAAACTTTCCGTGAAGCCTTCCGACAGAGTATTCTTCCGGATCGGAAGCGGCACCTCCAGATTTCCGCGTGCGATCTCCGTAGCATAGGCGCTGAGTTCCTGCACCGGACGCACCATGCGAAGATACAGAACCAGGATCAGTACTGCACCCAGAACGCCCACGATCCCCCAGAAGATCAGTGCTGCAAAGAAAAACGTTCCACGTGTTCTTTCATAATCATCCGCCGCGTCATCCCAGACCGCCTTTCCCAGATAGGTTCCTCCGGGTGCGAAATCCACTACAAGGGCATTTTTGCCGTAATACCCTGAAAGCTCCGTATCCGTCAGGGATTTTGCCATAACGATCCGGCAGTCATACCGCTCCTCCAGCGCATCCATGGAGATTCCCGCAAGATAATCCTTCTGCATGGACAGCAGCCGGTCGTTATAAACCGTGATATCCCTGCCCTCATATGCAGTCTTTCCCCGCAGAACCAGCAGAGCGATCAGCGCCGCTGCCATGAGGACGACATATAGGATTATGATCCTGCGTATTACCTTCAAAGAATTGTTCAACCTCCTCATCCATCAGCCATCGACTGATCGATCAAGTCTCCGTTCGGCAGAAATCGACAAACAATCTGTCAATTCAAATCAATATCACTCTTTATTCTGAGTTTTCAGCATATACCCGGTTCCCCATACCGTACGGATCAGCTCCGGATGGTTCGGATCCTTCTCCAGCTTCTCCCGAAGTTTCCGAATATGCACGTTCAATGTTCCGTCACTGTAAAATGCATCTCCCCACACCTCATCAAAAAGGACTTCCTTCTTCACGATGGTATCTTTATGTTCAAAGAGGCACGCCAGCAGAGCAAACTCCTTTGCCTTGAGGGGAATCCGCTGCCCATTCCGTACCGCGGACATCGTAGATTCATCCAATCGCAGGATCACCTCGTCGGATTCCTTCCTCGCCGCATCCTCTTCCAGCTTCTTCATCTGCTCCACCCGTTTCAGATTCACACGTACCTTTGCCAGAAGCACGGACAGGCTGTAGGGTTTCTTCACGTAATCATCCCCACCGATGCTGAGCGCTGCCAGTACATCATCGTCGCTCTGTCTGGCACTGATAAACAGGATCGGAAGCTGCCATTTGGCTCGTACCCTTTTGCAGACTTCAAACCCGGATCCGTCTCCGAGATTGATGTCCAGAAGCAGAAGGTCCACCGTATTTGTCTCCAGAAAATCATAGCAGGCTCCGGCGCTGCAGACGTATTCCGTACTCACGTCAAACATCGTAAAGTACTCCTTCGTCATCTTCGCCAGTTCTTCCTCATCATCCACGATCAGGCAATTGAAATGTGCCATATTCCGTCTCCTCGTTCTCCTGTTCAATCAGCCACATCTGCATCCGGTACGATCGCGATCTCATAATCCGGGTACAGAGCACAAGCCTCACCATACAAAGTTTCCAGCGCTTCCTTCCGGTCAACATCAAAGCTGACCACCACGTCAAACCGGGCTGTCTTCTTCTCCGTATCCGCATAGAACCCATGCATCTGCAAGGCCCAGTCATGCGACAGCACCGTTTTTTGCAGTTCATTTCGCATCCGGGCAGCTTCGTCATCCGACGTATTATAGGAATACACACCGATCCCCGTCAGGATGATGCCCGTCTTCTGAAATACATCGATCTGGATCCTGCGTGTGATCCTGTCCACATCATCCACCGTCAGCGTGTCCGGCAGTTCCACATGTACCGATCCGTAATTTTTATTCGGGCCATAGTTAAAAATCGTCACATCATACGCGCCCCGGACATGTTCCTCCGCGCAGATGATCTGTTTCAGCTCTTTGATCGTTTCCGGATCTTCTCTTTTCCCGATAATATCATTCAGTGTTTCGATCATCATTTCGATGCCGGCCTTAATGATAAAGAGTGCGATCAGAACACCGACATAGGCTTCCAGTGAGACTTTAAAGATCAGATAAATGACAGCCGATGCAAGTACCGATGCGGAAAGGATTGCATCAAAGAGTGCGTCCGAGCCGGAAGCGATGAGCGCTCCGGAATTCACTGCTTTTCCCCGTCGTTTCACATACATTCCAAGGATCAGCTTCACCACGATCGCAACGGAAATGATGATGATCGAAACCGAACTGTAATCTGCTTCTTCCGGTGATACGATCTTCTTAATTGATTCCACAAGGGATGTAATACCTGCGTACAGGACAAGTGCCGCCACGATCATGGAGCTTAAGTATTCGATCCGCCCGTAACCGAGAGGATGCTTTTTGTCGGGCTGCCTTGCGCCGAGCTTCGCACCGATGATGGTCACCACGGATGACAGCGCATCCGACAGATTGTTGACTGCATCCAGTATTACGGCGATCGAATTGGACACCAGACCGACAAATGCCTTGAATCCCACAAGGAACAGATTGGTCACAATCCCTATGATGCTGGTTTTTACGATCACTTTTTCTCTGTTTGCAGCAAGAGAGACGATATCAGCATTCTGATTTTCCATCTCCGGATCCTCCTCTTATTTCACACTTCGCACTAAGGCGTACCACGTAGAATATAATATCACACGGATAGTCAATAACCAACATTTTATTGATCACGCCTGAAAAAAGGGCCTCCCGGTATGGCATATCACCATCTACCTGGAGGTCCCTGTCATTCCTGTATTCTGCGATTCGATTTCCAGTTACTCCTCCGTAATCATGTCCACCGGCTGCAGTTTCCGCACCTTCAGCCCCTGCAGCCCGGAGGTGATGAGTGCCACCAGGATGATGGCCGCTGCTGTGATGAGCATAGCCAGGGGCGAGATTTCGAAGGATACCTTCCGGATACCGAACATGGCAAGCAGTGCCTTGCAGCTCCAGATGCCCACCCACTGCGCCAGCAGGGTGCCGAGGAGTACACCGCCGAGGATGGCCGGGATGTTGGAAAGCATGATCTGGGAGATCAGTCCGCCGGAGGTCATGCCCATGGCCTTGCTGATGCCCATGCCCCGCCACTCACGGACCATCTTGGCCCGGATCACCAGGGATTCCACGAAGATCACCACCAACAGGGTTACCACGGAGAACACCAGACAGATGGCGCCCATGGCATCCATGATACCACCCATGGATTCATCCACCCATTTCTCCATATCGGAGAAGGTCATATGCTCCGTTTTTCCCTTCACAGCCTCCTCCACCCGGCCCTTCAGGGTTTCATAGCTCACACTATCTTCCGCATAAACATCATAATTGTACTTCGGCGTTGCCGGGAGAAGCTTCATGCCACCTTCCTCCGTAAGGATCATGCTTCGTCCCATCCGCTGCATCCGCTGGTTCAGGCCGGTCACCAGATATTCCTCGGTCACATCCGCAAATGTGATCTTTACCACATCTCCAACCTTCACCCCCATATCGTCCGCCAGGATAGCGGTGAGCATCACTTCATTTTCCTGTCTGGGGAGCCGTCCTTCCAGTATCACCGCATCAAAGTTTTCCTCGGGATTTTTTATTGCCTGGGCATAAACCGTTTTCTCCTTCGAACCGAATGCGATGTTCGGCTCCAATTGGAAGAATGTAAGAAGCTTTGTTATGCCCTCCACATTCTCAATGGACTCTGTAAGGCCTTCCGATGCATACAGCTCCAGCTTGCAGTGGGTGGTGCCGGTAAGCTCGATCATCTTCTCCGCGTCCGTACCGAAGTTCTCCAGCATACCAAAGCCACACAACATGGCGATAGTCAGGATTCCCACCATCAGCACCATGGCGATGTTCCGTCTCGGATTCCCAAAGGTTTCCTTCAGGGAAAGCACCATGGGAAGGGGCAGACCGGTCTTCTCAAAGGGAAAATGATTCTTCTTGTAGTTATGGGTTCCCAGCCCGCCGCGCAGTGCAGTGAGAACCGTAATCTTCTTATAGGCCCGGCTGATCCATACGCTGACCAGCCAAACCATAAGCAGAAGCGCCAGAACCGTGCATACTGCCACCGGAAGATTTGCCGGCTGATTCCAGGTAAGTCCCAGGATGCCGCCAACCACATTTCCGAAACCGCCGAAGGACAGGGCTCCGACCAGTACGCCGGCGATACTTCCCAATCCAGACACCAGCAGCAGTTCCACGGTCAGTGCCCGGCGAAGCTCCTTCACGGTGTAACCGGAAGCCTCCAGGATCCCGGTGTTCTTCATATTTCTCTGAATAAAGTTCTTCACGCTGAAGGAGATGATCAGAAAGGCAATGATCAGCAGCAGTAATGCAAAGACCATAAAAATGGCCATCACCAGCATGGGAAGGATCTGCCCTCCGCTTTTCATGGTATCCCAGTTCAGAAGCATGTAATTCGTGACATTCAGCTCCGGATGGTCCTTAGCGTAAGCGTTAGTCTTTGCCTTGTAGCTTTCACCGATCTCCTTCTCCAGCTCCTCGGTGTCAAAGTCCGCGCTCAGCACACCGTCCTTCGCCTTACCCTTATACATCCAGAACAATCCGGTACCGTCATGATCCGCAGCGTCCATCTCCTCCATTCTGCTGCGGGAGATGAAGATGTGGAAGATGCTGATATTCAGTGCCGAGCACATGTACGGGTCTTCATTATAGCCTGCCACACGGAACTCAAAGATGTCATCATCGCATTTCAGTTCAAAGGTATCGCCAATATCAAAACGGTTCTTCGTGTAATACGGCATGATCACGTCATTTTCGCCCAGGGTATCTGCCTTGATCTCATTCCCGCTTTCGTCCTCAAAGGTGATGTTCAGGAGCTTCCTCTGATCCTCAAAGGCTTCCGCGAAGAACTGATATTCCTCATAGGTATCATCCTTCCTGTTCCGGTACTCGGTAGTGGAGTTCAGTATCTGAGAGGCCTCATATTCCGCCAGATGCGGGTTCTCTTTGAAGGCAGCCTCCGCCGCTTCCACAAGAAGCTCCTTATCTGACATCACCAGGACCACTTCCGGTCCGTTTACAGCTTTGTAACGATCTTCCAGCACATGTCCCATGCCGCCCATGGCAGATGCGCAGTCGAAGATCAAAAGCGCTGCAATGAAGGTCAGGATGAAGAATGTGATCATGTCGCCCTTCTGCTTTTTCATATTATTCTTGGCTATGAAAAATAATTTATACATTGAATCATTCTCCTTGTTTTGTCATCCTGAGCACGAAGTGCGAAGGATCTCAGTCATAAGGATTCTTCGCTTCGCTCAGAATGACATTCACCGACAGCGTCTTACCATCCCATGTCCGTCAGGAACTCTTTCAGCTTTCTGTGCCTTGCAACCGCTTCTTCTTTCTGCGGATTCGACTCATCCTTATAATCTCCGATGTAGGGGCCCAGATCCACCTCACTGGTGATGATTCCGTCCGCCAGATAGATCACCCGATTGGCCCGCTCCGCCGCCTTTACCGTATGGGTTACCATGACGATACTCTGTCCTTCGTTATTCAGATCCGACAGGATGTCCAGCACATTGATGGTGTTCTGGGAGTTCAGTGCGCCGGTGGGCTCATCTGCGAAAAGCACTTCCGGACTGTTGATGACGCCCCGGACCACCGCCACTCTCTGCTGCTGTCCGCCGGAAAGCTGCGTCGGGAACTTCTTCCAGTCCTGCTCACCGATCTCCACCCGCTGCAGCAGGTTCTTTGCCTTCTCTGCCAGAGTCTTCCGATCTTTTGTCCGAAGCAGGCCACTGACCATGACATTGTCCAGTGCACTCATGCTGTCGTTCAGATAGTTCTGCTGGAATACGAAGCCACAGTGGTTTCTGCGGAAGAGAGCCAGCTGATCGTTACTGAATTTTGAGATTTCGATCCCTGCGGACGCTCCCATCGTTCCATTCTTCGCACTCTGATCGACCGCCCTTTTTCCCGTTTTGCTATCTTCATTTTGGGCAGCCGGTCCACTCACTTCGTCTGCCGTATAATATGTGATCGTTCCGAGACTCGGCCGGTCCATACCGGACAGGGCATACAGCAGTGTACTCTTCCCGGAACCGGAGTTCCCCATGATCACCGTGAAGTCCCCCTGATAGATGGACAGATTCAGATTCTTCAGCACGTGCTGCTGCACCGATTCATTGGAAAATGTTTTGGACAGATCCTTTGCCGTAAGGATCACCTTCTTGCCGGACTCGCTCATCTCACGTTCCTCCTGTTGATGTCATTCAAATAAAAGACTCCCTGTTTCATTTGCTGATCTTACTATACAGCAAACAAAGCAGGAAGTCTTAACCTCAATCTTGTCCGATTCTTAATTAATTCTTAATCACCACATGATTTATCCATGTTTTATGTTGTTCTTGGCAAGTAAAACTCTTTGTATTCCTTCTTGAAATCAAAAGTCACCTTGTTTTACCTCCCTGCATCTTTCTCTTCAAATGGTTTATTCCAGGAGCCGATCTCAATCAGATTCCCTTCCGGATCGGCAATATAACAGGTTCTCTGTCCCCACGGCTCCAGCTCAGGCGGAAGGACCGGTGTAGCACCATT
>JAILAR010000193.1 GCA_024681515.1 Eubacterium sp.
AGCATTCCCTTGCGGTCACCTATATGAGCGTATGGCTGGCCTGTAAACTGCGGCTTCGGGTGGAGCTGAAAAGCGTGGTCCGGGGCGCACTGCTCCATGACTACTTCCTGTATGACTGGCATGACGACGAAGCCTGGCACCGTTTGCACGGATACCACCATGCACGCACCTCTCTCATCACGGCCTGCAAGGACTTTCCCCTGAACCGGACAGAAAAGCAGATCATATTCCGGCACATGTTCCCGCTGAACATCAGCCGGGTCCCGAACAGCAAAGAGGTAGCGCTGGTCTGTCTCGCGGATAAGATCTGCGCCACTATCGAAACGATCCGAAGATCAAAATATGATCCCATTATTTACAAAGGGCTTCGGCTGCCCATCGAAGTACCGATGAAGCCGCGCGCGAACCGCGCCGCCGTCCTGAAAGTGTACGAATAAAACAGGTGCGACATCGAAGCATCCATCGATGGAGGCATGGCTCTTATGAACAATTAACAGGAGGAAAAAAAGCATGTCATATGCAAGCGCAGGAGAAATAAGCAGGCAGATCCACAAGCTGGCAAATCTGTGCGTAGAGAATAATCAGATCGATCCCGGTCTGTATGATGTATATCATGTGAAGAAAGGGCTCCGTGAGCCCAACGGAAAAGGCGTTCTGACGGGCCTCACCGAGATCTCCACCGTCAACGGAAACAGGGAGGTGGACGGAAAGATCGTCCCCATCGAGGGAGAACTGTACTACCGCGGGATCAATATCAGGGATCTGGTGGACGGCTTTACAAAGGACGGCCGGTTCGGTTACGAGGAGACGGTTTATCTGCTTCTCTTCGGAAGCCTTCCTGACAAGGAGGAGCTGGATCACTGGAACCGCCTGCTGTCTCATGCACGGCGGCTGCCGGAGGATTTCCTGGAGGACATGGTCCTGAAGTCCCCGAACAAGGACATCATGAACGCCATGGCCCGTTCGATCCTGGCGCTGAACTCCTATGACAGGAATCCGGATGACCTCTCGATCCCCAATGTTCTCCGCCAGTCCATCAAGCTGATTGCAAATGTTCCGCTGATCGCCGCTTACTCCTATCTGGCGTACCGCCACTATATGCAAAACCGCGGGCTCTACATCCACAATCCGAAGCCGGAACTGTCCACGGCGGAAAACCTGCTCCGTATCATGCGTCAGGACAAGAAATTCACGCCGCTGGAGGCGCAGCTGCTGGACGTTGCGCTGGTGCTCCATGCAGAGCACGGCGGCGGAAATAATTCCACCTTCACCACCCACGTGGTGACCTCTTCCGGAACCGATACCTACTCTTCCGTAGCCGCTTCCCTCTGCTCTCTGAAAGGGCCGAAGCACGGAGGCGCCAACATCAAAGCCAAAAAGATGTTTGACGAAATGAAGAAGGAGATTAAAGACTGGAACGATGACGATGAGATCTCCGCTTACCTGCTGAAGGTTCTCCGCAAGGAAGCCTTCGATAAATCCGGCCTGATCTACGGGATCGGACACGCCATCTATACCATATCCGATCCGAGAGCAAAGATCCTGGAACATTACACCCGGCTGCTGGCGGAGGAGAAGGGACGCATGGAAGAGTTCAATCTTCACCAGGCCGTAGCCCGGCTTGCTCCGGATCTCATGCGGCAGGAACGTAAAATGTTCAAGCCCGTATCGCCGAATATTGATTTTTACAGCGGCTTTGCCTACAACATGCTGGGACTGCCGGATGAGTTCATCACTCCGCTTTTTGCCATTGCCCGTGTGGCCGGCTGGTCCGCCCACCGCATCGAGGAGCTGACCTGCACCAACAAGATCATCCGCCCGGCGTACATGTCCGTGGCTCACTCCATGAACTACACACCACTGGACAAGAGATAACCGTGATAAGAAAGGATCCCGTCGCTTCCAAGTGGCGGGATCCTTCGTATTTATTCCATTTAATTCCACCGGGACTGCACATTATTGAACCGGCTTTTTGATCCTGTGAACCTGAGATCGCACGATCATTCCCGGGATCACTCCAGCATCTCTGTCTCGATGGTATCCAGCTGTTCCTTTAATTTTTCACGCGCTTCGGCAATCTTTGCCGGATCCTGCCCATCCATGACGGTTTCAAAATCCCGGAGCAGATATTCGATCCGAAGACGCATGTCTCCGGTAGCCTCCTCATACATCCGCTCTCCGCGAGCCATAAGATACCGGTTCTCCTCTTTCTCTCTCGGCGGGATCTTCAGATCCGCCAGAGCCTCCAGCCGACGGTCGATCTCCTCGTCCGTCATTTCATTTCCTTCGTTGCGGATCACGATCCGCTTCTCCGCCTTCGTGGAGACGACCTTCACCACAACCTCCAGAATGGAATTCACATCATATGTAAATGTGATGTCCGCAGCCTCCTGCCCCTCCGAACCCTTCGGAACGGGGATTTCCAGTTCCCCCAGACGTACATTGTTCATGGCCAGCCGGCTTTCCCCCTGCAGTACAACGACACGGATCGCCGTCTGCCCTTCCGAAGCGGTATAGACACGGTGTGTCCTGCTGACAGGGATCACTGTATTCCGCTCGATGATGGGAAGATAATGCCCCGGTTCCTTTATGCCGCCCGGCTTTGTCACACAGACTTCTGTTCCCAGAGTAAACGGGCAGACATCCGTCAGGATCATCTCCTTCACGGCTTCCGAACGTTCCTTCATCGCACCCTGAAGCGCCGCGCCGATGGCCACCACTCTGTCCGGGTCGATCCCGGTATTGGGGATCCGGCCAAAGGTCTTGCTCACAAACCGCCGAAGGATCGGAAGCTTGGTGGCTCCGCCCACCAGCAGAACCTCTCCGATATCCGCCAGATGCACATTTGCGTCCTTCAGCGACCGCTCGATAGGCTTCTTTAATTTTGCCAGAAGCACCTGACAGGAGCGTTCGTACTCATCGATTCCGATCTCTGATACGCGCTCCTCACCCTTCAGCACGCAGCGCATGGTTACCCTGTCCTTCTCCGAAAACTGCAGTTTTGCAGCCTCCGCCGCTTTGCGAAGAAGCGCCTGTTCCTTTTCGGACAGTGCACGGTCCTCGATCCCCTGCTCTGTCAGAAACATCCGCATAAGAACATCCGTAAAATCCTCGCCGCCCAGGTAGTTATCTCCCGCTACCGCACGGACCTCCATGATATTCTCAAACTGTTCCAGGATGGACACATCAAATGTCCCGCCGCCCAGATCAAATACCAGATACTTGCAATCCGCATCCTTCTGATGAATGCCGTAGGCGATGGCCGCCGCCGTAGGTTCGGACACGATCCGTTCCACACGAAAACCCGCCAGTTCACCGGCCTCCTTCGTTGCCCTTCGCTGCGCATCATTGAAATACGCAGGCACGCTGATCACAGCCTCCTCCACCGCATGTCCCAGGAAGCTCTCCGCATCCTCCTTCAGTGAAGTCAGGACCAGCCCCGACAGCTGCGTAGCGGAGAATTCACGCTCTCCCAGCCGGAACACCCGCTCGGTCCCCATGCTCCGCTTAAACACGGAGACAGATTCGTGGGGATGCGTCACGCTGCGTTCGACGGCAGTTTTTCCGATATATACTTCTCCTCCGGCATCCACGCTGATCACTGACGGAGTCAGATATTCTCCCAGACGGTTCGGGATCACTACCGGCTCCGTCCCGTCATAATATGCGATCAGACTGTTGGTGGTACCGAGATCTATTCCAACTATCATGTAGCACCTCTTTATCAGAATTCTTTGCTTTACACAAAATGAAATGCTGATATTTTGTGATTCCATACTTTGCTCAAAATGATGATAGGGTCAAAAGGTCCAAGCGATGCGCTTGCGCAGTCGCTTGAGACCTTAATTGACCCGCAAAACACGAACAGCGTAGTCATTTTGCACAGCAAAATGACGAGAGCCGTGAGTGTTTTAGCAGCACATTGCACACGTAGTGTGCGTGCTGAGAATCATCAGCTGGGGGGCAAAATACCTTTTGACCCCAGCATCCTCAAAACGGCATGTCAGTCACGACCCGTCTGCAGCCTGGAGATCACACTCTTCAGCGAAGCATCATACCCTCTGGAATCATCCGCCTTCTGGAAAGCCAGAAGGGCCTCACCGTTCTTCTTCTCCGCCAGATACAGCCATCCCAGCTCCTCGTAAGCCTCCGACACCACCCGGTTAAGGCCCTCTGTCTCCGGAAGCATCCGGAAAACCTCCTCCAGGATCCGGTGAGCACGGGCATAGGACTTCTCCGCCCGCAGTGCCTGAGCCAGACGAATCCTGGCCTCGTAAGGCTCACCCACGGTATTCCAGGTATGCTCCAGGCTGGCCACATACCGCTGCATCCGTCCCCGACCGCTGAACTGACGCGCCGCACACTCCGCCATATAGCCAAGATACCGGTATTTCAGATTCGGCTTCCGATTGGATGCTGCCAGAAGATTCTGCTCTGCTTCCTTATATTTCTTTTTAAGCAACTGCAAATGCCCCAGCAACTCATATTGATACGCCGTAGATGCCGAAATCCCCCGGCTTTCATAGCTCTCCGTCTCTTTCAAAAGTTGGGTCAGTCCCTCCAAATCTCCGGCCTGAAACCGCACTCTGCAGAGCAGGTCGTACATCCGTGACTTCTCCTCCGGCCGCCAGCGCCATGCACGGATGGTCTCCTCCGCCTGACGGAACTGACCCACACAGGTAAGCAGTTCGATCTGCTCCATCACCAGTTCCCTGGAGTTCATGCCCTCCTCGAACATCTTACTCACCATGTTCTGAGCAGTCTGATACTGCCGGAGCAGGATCAGAGCCTTCAGCTGCTGTACCAAAACCTCTTCCTTCTCGGCCGGATCCGAAGAAAGCTTCACCGCCATCTCCAGCACGTCCATGGCCTCTGCCGGAAAATGTACATCCAGTAGCATTCTCCCTGCCACCAACATGGCCAAACGGTCTTCCGAGCCGATCTCTGCCACCATAAGCAGCACATCTCTTGTCTCCGCATGGCGTCCCAGCTGCATCAGGCAAAATCCCTGATTCAGCAGACATCGCGGATCCGTCTCCATTTCTCCCTGAAGTCGGTACTGCTCCAGTGCTTCCTCGTATCTCCCCACCTTCTTAAGGAGCTGGGCCAACCTCTGATGAAGCAGGGGACTCCTCTGATTCTCCTTCAGGGCCGCCTGATACATCTCTATGGCTCCGGCTGCATTGTTATTGGCCGTATGGACATCTCCCATCAGACGATACACGTCTTCGCGCCACTCCAGATCCGAGAACTCGCCCTTCATATTTTCCAGCACGGGTGTAAGCAGTTTCTCTACCTCAGCTTTATCTTCCTTCTCCTCCCATGCCACACGGGCCAGAATGAGGCAGGCGGTATCGCTCTCCGGATTCACCTGCCGATAGCGTTCCGCCATCCTTCGGGCTTCCGTGTAATTCTTTATCCGAAGGTAGCATTTTGCCAGAATGTAATACGGTTCGGCGACATACGGAAATATACTGATTGCCCGCTCCGCATGCTCCATAGCCTGCTGAAGAAGACCCAGCTCGAAGTCACATTTTGCACGGATATTGGACGCCTGAAAATTCTGGGGCGAACGTCGCTCCAATTCCCGGCACGCCTCTATTCCTGCCTGATATCTGCCGGACAGATATTCCAACGTGCAGCGCTCTTCCATGGTCACGATATACTCATCATGCTTCTGAGTCATGGCAGACTCAATATAGATTCCTGCCTCATCATACCTCTGCATCTGCATATAGGCAACGCCGATCAAGGTCTGAGCGTAGCCGGCCCGCTTCCGTGCCGCAATGGTCTCTTCCGAGGTATCCTCTTCCGGAATCTCACTGATGGCCGCATTCCACTGCTGCAGGGCCGAAAGTGCTTCTACGGTTCGATGCAGTGACAGCAGAGAACGTCCCAGATAATTGAAGTAGCCCGCCTTCCGCACCGGATCCTGTGGAACCTGTACTGCCTCCAGCACGCGGATAGCTTCTTCAAACTGATAACTCTGATAATGTGCCGCAGCCAGTTCCACCCTGGCCTTGATGTCTGAGGGGTCCTGCTCCAGCAACGCTTTCTTCTCACGAATGATCCCCTCGCAGGCCAACAGCACCTCCGAACGGTAAAAGTTGTCATATGGCATCTCCTGCAGAAGATCAAAGAAGGCATCTCTGGCCTTCTCGTACTCTCCCCGTCGGATCATAAGCTCCGCAAAACGCCCCCGCAGGAATCTGTCCATGTTCGGATACTTCCGTGCTTTCTGATAATAAGCCTCCGCCTCATCAAGACGATCCGTATGCTGAAGGATGTCTCCCAGGGTAATCAAAACATTAATGGATTCCGGATACTCCGCCTCCAAAGCGTGAAGTTTTTCCTCTGCCTCTTCCTTCTTCTCCGCCTGCCAGAGGTACCTGCATTTCAGCACCTCCAGATCCGGATTCCTCACCGGAAGATTTTCCAGCTTCGAAAGGAGCTGTTCCTGGCGTTTCAGGTCTCCCGCCTTATTTGCCCGGGAAAACTCTGAGGCAAGCTCGATCAGACCGTCATAATCATAATCCTCCGGCCCGCTGAACAACGTATAATCCACCGCATCCGGGAAAATGGCATTTGCCGTGAGATAATCCAGATACCGGAACGGATAATGCTCCAGTAACTCTTCTCTCCTGTCATCTAACGATAACTGTTCCCGGAGAAACCGGAACACCTGATGCGGAAGCATATAGTGTTCCATGATAAAATCCAACAGCAGATGGATCGCATCTTCTGCCGTATCTATGGAAGAGAAATAAGGATCTGCCAGAAGAGCCTCCCATTCGGAAACCTGAACACGCCGAAAAAACGATGCATAGATTTCCTGCATCGTCTTCCTGATCCGTCCTTCCGGGGTATTCAAATCTAAGGGCACGTCCTGTTCGGATCCTGCGTCACGTCCTTCCGAATCCTCCGGCACCCGGGCCGGACCGTCCGGTTCCTCCGGCTGCTGTGCCAGCCGGACCGCCTCCTCGTAGGCGGCCCGGAGTGCCTGAAAGCCCTCCGGGTCATCCTCCGGGTGCACCTTGACCAGCTGCCGCCGGTACGCCTTTTTTAATACCTCCGGATCACGGGTGGGTTCAGTTTTTAAGATCTCCCAGATTCCCAATTTGTTCCTTTGCTCCAACATTTTGTCATTCCGAACCACACGAAGTGTGGTGAAGAATCCCGTCACTCACACAGATCACAGGATTCTTCGCTACGCTCAGAATGACATATTAATACGCTTAACCTACAGAATTCCTTCCAATGTCGTACGGATCGCCTTGATAAAGTTCTCCGTATTCAGTGTGGTTACATTTTCCAGTTCCGTGATGAGTGCCAGGTCCTTGGTCATGGTACCGCTCTCGATGGTGGACAGGGTTGCCTGCTCCAGCTTATCCGCAAATGCACTCAGCTCCGGCGTTCCGTCCAGCTCCCCGCGCTTCCGAAGGGCGCCGGTCCATGCAAAGATGGTTGCCACCGGGTTCGTGGATGTCTCCTCACCTGCCAGGTGCTTGTAGTAATGACGCTGCACGGTTCCGTGAGCCGCCTCGTACTCATAGAAGCCCTGGGGAGATACCAGTACAGAGGTCATCATGGCCAGTGAACCGAAGGCGGAGGACAGCATATCGCTCATCACATCACCGTCGTAGTTCTTGCATGCCCAGATGAATCCGCCCTTGGACTTCATGACACGTGCTACCACGTCATCGATCAGTGTGTAGAAGTACTCGATGCCTGCAGCATCGAACTTCTCCTTAAACTCTGCGTCGAAGATCTCCTGGAACACATCCTTAAATGTGTGATCATACTTTTTGGAAATGGTATCCTTGGTGGCAAACCACAGGGTCTGCTTCGTATCCAGCGCATAGGTGAAGCAGCTGCGTGCAAAGCTCTCGATGGAAGGAACCAGATTGTGCTGTCCCTGTACCACACCGGCGGACTTGAAATCATGCACCAGTACACGCTCCTCGGTTCCGTCGGCAGCTGTGTAAACCAGTTCTACCTTTCCGGGTCCCGGGATCTTCATCTCGCTTGCCTTATATACATCACCGTAAGCATGACGTGCGATGGTGATGGGCTTCTCCCAGTTGCGTACGCAGGGGGTGATCCCCTTTACCTGAATCGGCGCGCGGAATACCGTACCGTCCAGAATGGCACGGATCGTGCCGTTGGGGCTCTTCCACATTTCCTTCAGGTTATACTCCTCTACGCGGGCTGCGTTGGGTGTGATGGTGGCACACTTTACGGCAACGCCGTACTTCTTGGTAGCCTCGGCAGAGTCAACCGTAACCTGATCATTTGTCTCGTCCCGGTGCTTCAGTCCCAGGTCATAGTACTCTGTCTTCAGGTCCACGAAGGGAAGCAGCAGCTCATCCTTGATGTACTGCCAGAGGATGCGCGTCATCTCATCGCCATCCATCTCAACTAGGGGTGTCTTCATTTCGATCTTGCTCATGATATTGCTCCTTAAATGTATTTCATCTCGTAGCGCGTGTGCTACGGTACTTACCAATCGATACACTGTCGTTCAAGTGACAGGATTCTTCGGCTTCGCCTCAGAATGACAATATGATGTCGTTCGCGTAAAGGGATTCTTCGGCTTCGCCTCAGAATGACAATATGATGTCGTTCGAGTAAAGGGATTCTTCGGCTTCGCCTCAGAATGACAGATTTTCGTTTAGGATGACATGCTGCGCAGCAACTCCTTCAGCACCTGGGTCTCACCGCTTTGGTTCAGCGGCGGTGCCACGTGCCGCGCTGCCCGCTTCACCTCATCCCGGGCGCTTCCGATGGCATAGCTTTCCGTTGCCGCCTCCAGCATGCCGATATCATTCAGATTATCTCCGAAGACCATGGTTTCTTCCTTCGAGATCCCCAACTGGATCTGCAGGTCCCGCAGACTGCTGCCCTTGTCCGCATCCGGTTCCACAATGTCCATCCACATGGTTCCCGCAGACGCGATCTTAAACTGATTCTGCCATTTCGGCGTGAACCAGGCATTGACGGTCTGCTCCGCATAATCCTTCTGGTATATGGACATCTTCACGATATCATCCGTAAGGTGTGTCTCAAAATCACCCAGCACCTGAATGTTATATTTGTAGGAATCCCGCATCCAGTAGAACATCTCGCTGTATTCCTCACAATATGCCCACTCTTCACCGCAGAGCATGATGTCGCAGCCAGGAAGCCGCTTGGCATCCCGGATCAGTTCAAACAGCAGATGCCTTGGGATCACATGCTTTCGGAAAATGGTTTTTGCATCCCGAAGAATACTTCCGTTATCCGTGATATAATACATATCCTTCCAGACCGGGGCAAACAGCTTCTTCATACTCAGGAACTGCCTTCCGCTGGCCCCCGCGAAGGCGATCCCATGTTCCTTCAGTCCACGGATCACACCATAGATCTCCGGATCGATCTGATCCGTTCCGTCAGGAACGAGTGTTCCGTCTATATCACTTGCAATCAGTCGGATCAAAACAGATTCCTCCTATTCGATATTTCAACATAGCATAGCCTTTGGTATTATAACACATTCCAAAATAGATTCCTACTTGTTTTTCACACGCGATTCCCTTATACTGTTACAGGTAACTTCCATAATTCTGAAAGGCTTTCAAAATGATCAGATACCACGTAAAAAGAAACAGTAAAAGCCGGAACACACTCCGTTATCTCGGAGTCTTTCTTTTCGTATTCGGTGCATGGCTGGTCTATCTCTTCTTTTCCGGCATTGCAACCAGGCATCTTATCGGAGCGATCCTGGGAGCGCTGATCGGTATCTACGGCGCCTATCTCTTCATCCACACCTTTGAAGCCGACAAATACGATATCGACTATGAATTCGGAGATACCGAGCTGACGATCAAACACCGCCGCGGCGAGACCGTCTACACCTATGACCAGATCGATGATGTCTCTCTGATTGTTCCGGAAAATGAACTTCTTTACAGTCTGATCCTGATCCGTGCCGGCAGAAAGAAGTACCTGATCCCCTTCTCCTACAAGAAGGAAGCCTGCGATGCCATCTATAAGCATCTCACCGAGCGCGTGACCGCAAAGGATCTGCTGGCGGAGATCCAGAACGAATCCAAATCTGAAGAATCAAAATCTGAAGAGTCTGAATCAGAAGAGAATTAATCCGAATAACATCCTGCTGACAGCTTGTTTTCTGACAGCAGACAACAGAATGGCGCCTGCACAATTCATGTGACAGGCGCCATTGTCTGTGTATCGATTATTTATTTCTGTAAATGATCTCATGCCGTCCGGGTCCGTTGGAGACCATGGTGATCGGGAAACCGATCTCGGACTCGATGAATTCGATATAATTTCTGCAGTTCTCCGGCAGATCCTCGTACTTTGTAATACCCCGGATCTCCGTCTTCCAGCCCGGAAGTACCTTGTAAACCGGTTTTGCTTTTTTCAGCTTTGCAGTCACCGGGAAGTCCTTCGTTACTTCGCCGTCGATCTCATAGCCTACACATACCGGGATCTCATCCAGATAGCCAAGTACATCCAAAACGGTAAATGCAACATCCGTGGTTCCCTGGATCCGGCAGCCGTAACGGGTTGCCACGCAGTCGAACCATCCCATACGTCTCGGACGTCCCGTGGTTGCACCAAACTCTCCGCCGTCTCCGCCGCGTTTTCTCAGTTCGTCTGCCTCATCCCCGAAGATCTCACTGACAAATTCGCCTGCTCCGACCGCACTGGAGTATGCCTTCACAACGGTTACAATCTTCCTGATCTCATAGGGTGGGATTCCCGCTCCGATGGCACCGTAAGCAGCCAGCGTAGAAGAAGATGTTACCATCGGATAGATGCCATGATCAGGATCCTTCATAGAACCAAGCTGACCCTCCAGCAGGATGTTCTTTCCTTCTTTGATCGCTTCGTACAGGAACGCAGACACATCGCATACATACGGAGCAACCATTTTCTTATACTCCATCAGGGTTGCATATACTTCCTCAACCGTCAGGAGCGGCTGATGATAGAGATGCTCAAGAAGTACATTTTTCTGTGTGATCACACGGCTGATCTTATCCTTCAAAGATGCTTCGTCATCGAAAAGTTCGCTGACCTGGAAGCCGATCTTCGCATATTTATCGGAGTAGAACGGTGCGATCCCGGACTTGGTGGATCCGAAGGATTTTCCTGCCAGACGTGCTTCCTCATAGGTATCAAAAAGCACATGATACGGCATAACCATCTGCGCCCGGTCGGACACCAGGATCTTCGGTGTGGGAACCCCCTTGGATTCGATATCCTTGATCTCATTAAAAAGCTTCGGGATATCCAGAGCCACACCATTTCCGATGATGCTGGTGGTGTGATCATAGAAAACTCCCGACGGAAGGGTGTGCAGCGCGAACTTTCCGTAATTGTTGATGATGGTATGTCCTGCATTTGCTCCGCCCTGGAACCGGATGATGATGTCAGAAGTCTCGGCAAGCATATCCGTGATCTTGCCCTTTCCTTCATCACCCCAATTTGCACCTACGATCGCTGTAACCATAGTTTCTCCTCGTTTTCTTTTGTAATGTACTGCTGCAATGCACTGCAATAAGACTCTGCATATTACTGACATGACAAGAGCCACCGCAAGACGGGTGGCTCTTGCCTTGACATTATAGCCTACTTGTTCTCATAAGTAAAGAAAAGTTTTGACTGAATTTCCGAACTGATTTTGATCATTCTCAGATCAGATACCGTATGGTAAACGTGGTTCCCTCGCCCCGTACGGAATTCACCATGATCTTTCCGCTGCCGGCTTCCACGATACTTGAGGCCAGGGACAGGCCGATGCCCACTGATTCCTTCCTTGCATTTTTCGCCCGGTAGAACCGCTCAAAGATATGCGGCAGGTCTTCTTCCGGAATACCGTCTCCGGTATCACGGATCGTGAGTTCCTTAAATACTGTCGTATTCCGCATGGAGAGATATACCCTGGAACCGGAGCCGGAGTGCTCGATACAGTTTTTCAGGATGTTGCTGATTGCCTCCAGCTGCCATGCAGGATCGCCAATCATAGGCACGGGCGGAATGCTCCCCGGGTCAATGATCTCACCTCGCAGCTCATCCTCCCAGACCACATCTACTCCTGCGATCTCAGCCAGGATCCCGAGTTTCCTTTGGGCTTCCCGTGCCACCTCCAGCAGATCCATCTCCTCTTTCTTCAGTTCCACCGTTCCGGCATCGATCCTTGCCAGTTTCAGAAGTGTCTGCACCAGAGAGGAGATCCATTCCAGCTGCATGCTGCATTCCTTCATGAATTCTTTTCTGAGTTCCACCGGCATCTCAGGATCATCCAGCAAATTGTCGAGATTGATCCGGATCGAGGCAATGGGCGTCTTCAGCTGATGGGAAATGTCTGCCAGCCAGCGGGACAGTTCCTCATTCTTCTCTTTTTCATGCTCCGCTGCCGTTCTCAGCAACTGGGTCACCTTAAAAATATCGCTCTGCAGCATGGAGAGATCCCCTTCAGACGTCTGTCCGGGATCCAGGTCATAACTTCCCCGGTTCAGCTGGTCAAAATACTGCTGCAGCTGCCGAACCTCCCGCCGCACCCTTCTTCGGTGCCAGACATAGAGCAGGACGCAAATGATCCCGGTAGCGAAGATAACCACGGCATTAAAGAGAACCAGCTGCCACATCAGCTGATTTTCCATCGATGCAAAAAAGGAATCATCATATCCGTATTTCTGCATCAGAGCCGCCCCCTTCTCCAGGCGTTCCTCACGATTGGAAGGATCCTTCATCAGGCGCATGATTTCCGCATCAGACAGATCCGGAAGCTGTTCCCGGATCAGACCCACGATGGCCGTGATCTGCTTACGTTCCACCTCCAGCTGATGGGACACAAGATAGAGATTTCCGCATAGCAGAATCACTGCCAGTATCAGCGCAAAGAGCATGGCCATCAGGATTCTCGTGCTTCTTCGATTGTACCATTTATCGTTTTTCATGTGCACTATGATAACAAACAGGGGCCTGTTTTTCAAAATTTCAGGATTTCAGGATTTAATCATCTATCTCACCGACGTTGCTCGCCAGTTTCTCCGGATCCGCCGGATCCTCTGCGCGATAGCCGGTGCCCTTCACTGTCTTAATGATATCCGAGTTGCCGAGCTTCTGGCGGATTCTTTTTATGTAAACCGTCAGTGTGTTGTCCTCCACAAAATTACCGGCAATATCCCAGATCCGGTCCATGATCTGATCCCTGGTCAGTGTCTGCCCTGCATTTTGCATCAACATGTAAAGGATCTTGTATTCCAGCTGGGTAAATTCCGTCGGTTGTCCTTTCACGGTCACCTGATCGGTCTCCACATCGATCTCCACGTCCCCGACCTTCAGAACCTTCTTCGTCTTGCCGCTCCGCCGGAGCACCGTTTCGATCCTGGAGATCAGCTCCCTGTTCCGGAACGGCTTCAGGATATAATCATCCGCACCGAGCTCCAGACCCATTACGACATCGCTCTCCTCATCCCTGGCCGTCAGGAAGATCACAGGGATATCCGTCTGCTCCTTCAGCTGCTTGCATAGATCAAATCCGCTGCCGTCCGGAAGATTCACATCCAGGATGGCAATGTCGAACTTCATCTTCATCAGCCGATCATCCGCCATACGTTTCGACATGCAGACTACGACTTCGTAACCGGCCTGTTCCAGGGTATACTGGAGGCCACGAATGATCATCGGGCTGTCCTCTACCAGAAGCAATTTTAATTTCATAACGTCTTTTCCCTTCTCCCAAAATATATTCGCCGCTTATCATTCCGGATGTCCCATACTCGACATGCGCGCAGTTTCATCGTACAGTTCTCAGAAAACATGATGCCGATACACCGACTCATGCATCATATTTTTCAGATCATGTAACTCAATGAGCACATCAATACGTCTGTCTCCGGATCGTTTCGATGATATTCAGCTTTCGCTGTTTCCGCAGTGCGGACCACATGGAAAGTCCGATGATCAGGACCACCGCCACCAGTGAAATGATAATAGCCTGCCACGGGAACACATACCCGTAATCATATTGATGCCGGATCATCAGATAGACCAGTCCGGACAGTAAGAGTCCGATGGGAATTCCGAAGGCCAGCGACTTCAGCACATATAACACGCCTTCCACGCGGATCATCCGATGGAATTCTTTTCTTGTCATTCCTACCGATTGCAGCATGGCGAACTCCCGCTGCCGAAGATTCATATTCGTAGACACGGTGTTCAGTACATTTGTCACACCGATCAAAACGATAACGATGATAAAGCCATACAGGAAGATCTCCACCACCAGGATCAGCCGGCGGGTACGATTGGCTTCCGACTCTTCATTATACACGAAAGTCTCACCGATTTCACCATTTTCCTGTAGCTTTCGGATCTGAAGGATCATTTCCTCCGGATCTTCGGAATCGATCAGCATGGAGCTGTAATTCACATCAATCGGGAGCGTCGGGAAGAATCCTTCGCACACGATCAGCAAGGTTCCTCCGTACTTTTCAAATCCGGTTCCGAGACCGAAGGGCATTTCATTTGCTTCATAAACCGTCTGCAGGATCTGTACTTCCGTTTCAGCATAGATCCAGTCATCCTCGCCCTGCATCAGCTCCTCATCGGACAGATGCTTGCTGTCCACCGGATAGGACAATGTAACCGTGGTATTGGCCTGAATGTTTGTCGTTCGTCCGTGCTGCCGTACCCCATTCCCCATGGAATAAACCGTATGATCCGCCAGGACGCCCACCTTATGGATATCATCCGCATCCAGATCCAGAGAATCCAGATACTCCCGGAACTCCTGCTCCGGCATCTGAATGACATTTACGGAGATCGGATACCATTCACCCAGGGAAGCATCCGCCTCGAAAGTCGTAGGATCCATTGCATATTTCCGTGCATCGAATTGTCCGGTGCATTCCAACGCAGTGAAGCTTCTTTTCACACCGGGAAGTTTCCGGATCCTGTTAATATCCTTCCACATTCCTGCAAGCCGTTTCTGCATGCGTTTTTTCTCCGCAGCCGCCTCAGATTCCGGATCTTCCTGCCCGGAAGCCGTTTCCAGGCTGAGCCCACCGTCCGCATCCACGGATACGGACAGGTTGTAATCCATTTCCGTATAAGCCTCGCCCACCAGCTTCTTTCCGTAATTTACAAAGCTGTAAATGCCGATGAAGGACGCCATACCGATCACAAGGGAAACTACCGTCGTCCGATACTTTTTTCTGCTTCGCTGCAGGTTCTTATGAGCGATCACGCCGCCGACGCCGAAAAACTTTTTAACAAATCCGGCCGGACGAAGTTTTTCCTCATAGACCTTCACCTTGGTTTTTCCGCGGATGATATCGATTGGGGAATATTTCATGGCCGCACGTGCGGGAATGACAGACGCAAAAAAGATCGTCACACCTGACATCAGCACCGAAAATGCCACCACCCACCAGGGCAACGTATAGATCATCCGAATCTTCATGGCATCCTCCAACAGGAGATTCACCACCTGATCCAGGATCCAGATCACCAGGGCACCAAGCGCGATGCCCGCGGTGGTCCCTATGAAGAAGATATAAGCACCCTCCCGAAGGACGATATTTCGAATCTGACGTTTTGTGGCGCCCACACTGGCCAGCATGCCGAACTGCGTTTTCTTATCCTCCACCGAGATTCGGAAGCTGTTGGAGATCACGAAGATACTGGTTCCCACGATAATCAGGCAGATTATAAGAGCCACGCCGAATATCATTTCGATCGTCTGGTCGGCAAGACCGCCTTCATATCGTACCAACATGTTCACGTTCAGAAAACCGGAGTACCCCGCCGCACCCAGCTGTTGTTCGATATTTGCATTGATCTCATAAAAATCCCGCGGCCGGTCAAACCTGGCAAAGATATCCAGATTTCCCTCCGAAAAATCATTCTGCCGGAAGATACAGAGGTACGCAGGCGAAGCATACCCGTCCATATTGGAAGGATCTTTGATCACACCCACCACCGTAAAGGTTCGCTCTGTCTTTTCCTCCAGATATTCCTCTTCGTAGACCGCATTTTTCGGAGAGACACGTTCCCCGGAACTCACCAGTATACGGTCTCCCAAAGTCCAGGTCACCGTATCCCCCGGCTTCGGGGACGATACAAGTTTCGCATAGGATTCCGGGATCACCAGTTCAGCATCGTTTTCCGGAAGCCGGCCGTTCACCACCTGCACATTCATCTGGGTAAAAAGCGTATCATTTCCGCCGGAAACATTTACATAGAACCGGGTACGCATTTCGTCCGTAACATACTGAAAGCCGACATTCGCGAGGATGCCGGCCTGTTCCACATGCGCGTTGTCCGTGACAAGACCACTGATATCCGCCGGCACATCATAGTACTGCACATGATAATCTCCCTGATTCACCTTGTAATCTTCAATCAGAGAATGCCGGAACGTCGCTACCATGCCGATGACAGTACAGATCAATGCGGCTGAGAGCATAACACCGATGCTGGTCACGATGGTGCGCTTGCGGTTACGCGCGAGATTTCGTTTTGTAAATTTCTTCGTTACATTCACAATTTATACCCCGATAAACACCTGTCAGCTTCGTTTCACATCTTTTTTGATTGCTCCGTCCTGGATCGTGATCACACGATCCGCCTGGGCTGCAATCTCCAGATCATGGGTGATCATGATAATGGTCTGCCCGGTTGTCTGATTGGCCCTCTGCAACAGTGCGATAATCTCATCACTGGCTTTTTTATCGAGATTACCGGTCAGTTCATCCGCCAGGATGATGGCCGGCTGATTGATCAGAGCACGTCCGATGGCAACCCGCTGCTGTTGGCCACCGGACATCTGACTCGGAAGGTGATGTTCCCTGCCTTCCAGCCCGAGACTGTGGATCAGTTCCTTCAGTTTCTCGGGATCTACTTCTCTCCCGTCCAGGTCGCAGGGAAGAGTGATATTCTCCTCAGCCGTAAGCACCGGGATCAGGTTGTAGAACTGATAGATAAGCCCCACCTGTCTGCGGCGAAAGATCGCCAGGGTATCATCATCCTGCGCGTAGATGTCTTCTCCGTCGATATAAACCTTGCCGGAGGTCGGGCGGTCCACACCGCCGAGGAGATGAAGCAGGGTTGACTTCCCGCTTCCGGAGGCTCCGATGATGCAGAGGAATTCGCCCTTCTCTACTGAGAAGCTGACGTCATCCACGGCACGGACCTCGGTCTCTCCGCTTCCGTAAATCTTCGATAAATGTTCCACACGCAGGATTTCCATGATGTAACCTTTCTTTGTAACAGGGGTTTTAGAAAAGATGTTGATAAAGGATTTTAAAGGATTTAAAGGGGGTTTGTGGTTCCGCGTCCGGGGTGCCTTACAGGAGGACAATAGATATGACGCGGAACCGAGATGTATCGTAACATGTCAATGTGACATTAAAGTGACTATTTTTCTTTTTTAATCGTACGTATAAGTGGGGACGGTTCTGGTGCGCCCAGAACCGTCCCCACCTGTTCCAGAATCATTCAGTCCATAGTGTAGCATAGTTTTCTCTTTTTTTCCACTTCAAGTATAAAACAAACCGGGCAGGTTGGGATTCCTCCATACCTACCCGGCGATATCATTTTTCTTTCTTTTTCCCCGAACTCTTCTGTTCCTTTTTAGGAAGCGTTCGATACGCGAGTGTATACGCGAGCATACGGAGAAGGTATGGCGGGATTGTCCGATGCCCCAGCTCCCATTCCTGAAGTGTCCGATACGGAATCCCTGTATACTCACAGAACTCCTTTCTGGACATCCCTTCCCGCATTCGGAGCAGTTTAACTGCCTTCGCGATATCAAAATCTCCTGTTTCCTTGTCCTTCAGGCTGATGATCAGTTCTTCATCCCCGTAGTTAACAAGTATTTGATTCACCACATCCTCGTCCTGCTTCATATCTACCAGTCTTTCCTGCCAAAACCCCGTTAATTATCCGTGTTCTTCTTTTCAAACACTAGTCCGTATTCTTCAAGAAGAGAATCCATATATGCCTCATCTTCCAACGCACGTTTCACATCTTCGTCGCGTTGATCTGCCAAAAGCCGGCGGAACAACTCGGCCAGATTATCCTTTCCTTCTTCTCTTCCTTCTTCTCTTCCCTGGTCAAGAAGTTCATCCGCATGTGTATACAGAATCTGTCCACCCATTACATCTTCAACTCCTTTCCGTATCTGCTCAGAGTTATACGCCGTATGAACCAACCTTCCGATATGGTTGTATACACTCTCTACATCGTAACTCGTCAGTTCCCCGTTCTCATATGCCTGATTCATGCTCTTGATCAATTCCAAAAGATCCGTCATGACCTGCTCCAACGGCTCGTCTTCAACTCTCATTATATAGTACGGCACCAGGAAATACAATTTCTTTTTCATGATTTCATCCTTGGAAATCCTCTTTGCCTTAATGATCGGAACCGCATACATCACCCTCTCACCTGTAGAAAACTCAACGATTAGAGATACCTGATCCGGTGTTTTCGATGTATGCCTCAGATACAACACTGCAGACCTCGGAAACTTCATAACATTGCAGCCACTACGAAGTGCCTCATCCAACGCAATATGAAAATCATACTCAATCATTCGTAGGACAATAGACCCGTCCGGATTGCTCTGACTCTCAATATGATAGTTATTGCCGGATATTCGGATGTAGGAATCTGTAACACGTTCCGTCTCCATCTCCTCATCCTCAATCCTTTCTGTCTGATGCGTATCATTCAACAGAGTAACCCTCGATGTCAGGGCATATTCCGTCCCAAACATTTCATTGATCAACGGAATCAGAAGGTTCGGATTTTTGGTTACCATCGTCTTAAAGATACTGTCGAATACTTTTTCCATAGACACCCCATCTTTTTTGTGTATATTATATACGCAGTGAGTGTGCTTTGTCAAGAAGGATATTCCATATAGTATAGATTATTTAATCGAATCGTTTGTTTTATCTGCAGCAGATTCTCTCTTTGAGTATCGGGATGACAAAAAAGCAGGTGCCATATCATCCATGGCACCCGCTCTCCGTTCAGTAAAGACTTATTTCAGAGGAGATATGTACTCCTTAAACAACTCTCCGGTATCCATACGATAGATTCGAATATAATTTGTTCCACCGATTCCAGATTCATTGAAAACATTTTTACTATATATCACTCCGAAAATCACCGGGAACCTGTCTTCTGGGTTATAATAAGTAAAAATATGCGGTTCCGCTATCCGTTTAAACCCTTTCTTTGCATTTGACTCATCCAGTCCCTTAAGAAAACTGTCAGTATAATCAATATTCAGCTCCCGAAGCATTTCCAGGGATAACTCATTTTGGGTAACAGGCCCGTTGCTTGGAGTTTGCACCATAAAGTCTGATGTCCTTATTCCCCTATAGCACTTTCTGAATGAATATTCATCTTCTTGAATAAATTCAATATCTTCGTCCGCATTCATACAGCTCCCGTCAGTATCCATGAAGAACTCTTCACCTCGCACGAAGATATGCCCCGTCTGCATCACTCCGTCTTTATTGAAGAAATACCAGTTATCCTTATACTTCTGCCAGCCGGTTCTCATCGTTCCATCGGTTTTCAGATAATACCACTGATCCTTATATTTGATCCAGCCAGTCTTCATGGTACCGTTCTTGTTCAGATAATACCAATTATTGTTATCCTTGATCCAGCCCGTCTGCATCCACCCCTTTGAATCAAAGTGATACCATTTCCCTTCAATCTTAACCCATTCAGAAACCGGATACGTTCAGTCTGAATACTGATACCACCATCTTTGATTCCTGGATTGAATCCACGTCCCGTCTTTATCTGAAGCAGCCAGGATTACGGATTGCGTTAATAACACAGCCATGATTCCGACCAACAGGAGAATTAAAACTATAGATTTATTATTCTTTGATATCATAATCGATCCTCCTTCGTATCATATCAGGTAAATGCCACAGATATTATGCCTGCAAGAAATGTATTTTTCTTTTTCATGATAACCTCCGTTTCGAATCCTTCAAGGGAACCTTAGTTAATCTGAAGCACGTTGTTTCTTTTTCTCAGACAGAGATCCTCACGGATATACCTGAGAAAAAGACTTATCTTTCCAAACGAAAGTATAATGACTTTCGGAGAAAGTTCCTACTATTTCTAGAAAATGAATAAACCTCTCCGCGAGCGTTTTCTCATTTTTAACATGATCCCTTTTTGAAAACGGGGCGATACTCCCAAAGGTACACATCCTCAAGATTTGCACTGCAAGAATGAAAACTAGTCATCCATCATTTTCAAGATGTACACAGTATATCCCATTCGGAAGAAGCACCGTCCCGATCACGATTAGGTTTCGGTCAATAAAAGTCAGAATCATATAATCAAGAATCGAAACATGAAGAACCACACCGGAATAATCAGGAACGCTTTGCACTGGTGCAAAAACCACTCAAATGGTACAAATACGACACTTCTATAACAGCAAGTATCTCCTGCAAAAGAAGCAGAAGAAACGCCTGACCAACAATCAGTAGTATTTTTCTCCTCTCCAACCGCCCTCGTCCATTAATAGTCTGTCTAATCAAATAGTCCATTCCTGCAGCCTTTTCCCGTATAAGTGGGGACGGTTCTGGTACGCCCAGAACCGTCCCCACCTGTTCCACCTGATGGTGTTTCGGAACCTATACATTAATTTCGGCGGTGAGGCCAAGAAGGTCCGCGTTCTCGTCGAGGATCGGCCGGATGACCTCTGCGATGAATTCCTCGGTCTGCTGCGGGGCACGGCCTACATACAGCTTCGGATCCATGATGGCCTTCAGTTCATCAAGGGTTCTGTGGAAGGCGGGATCTGCAGCAATGAGTTCCAGTAAGTTGTTGGACTTGCCTTCCTGCTTCACCTGTTTGCCGGCTTCCATGGAATAGGTACGGATCTTCTCATGCAGCTCCTGACGGTCACCGCCGGCTTTTACTGCATCCATCATGATATTTTCGGTGGCCATGAAGGGGATTTCTTCCATAAAGCGTTTTGTGATGACCTTGTCATATACCACAAGGCCGTCCACTACGTTCAGATAGAGATCCAGGATTCCGTCTACCGCAAGGAAGCCTTCCGGTACGGAGAGTCGCTTGTTTGCGGAGTCGTCCAGGGTGCGTTCGAACCACTGGGTAGAGGCTACAAGGGCCGGGTTCATGGCATCGGAAATGACATAGTCTGCCAGGGACGCGATGCGTTCGGAGCGCATGGGGTTGCGCTTATAGGCCATGGCAGAGGATCCGATCTGGTTTTTCTCAAAGGGTTCTTCGATCTCCTTCAGGTGCTGAAGAAGACGGATATCGTTGGTGAATTTGTGTGCGCTCTGGGCGATACCGGAAAGGACGTTCAGCACGCGGGAATCCACCTTACGGCTGTAGGTCTGGCCGGATACCGGATAAACGCCGGAGAAGCCCATCTTCTCGGCAATGCGCTGATCCAGGCGGCGTACCTTTGCATGATCGCCTTCGAAGAGTTCCAGGAAGCTGGCCTGGGTACCGGTGGTTCCCTTGGAGCCCAGGAGCTTTTGCTGGCTGATCATGTAGTCCACATCCTGCAGATCCAGGTACAGATCATGCAGCCAGAGAGTCGCACGTTTTCCCACAGTGGTGGGCTGAGCCGGCTGGAAATGGGTGAATGCCAGGGTGGGCAGGTCTTTGTATTTCATCGCGAACTTCGCCAGTTCGTTCATAACGTTCAGCAGTTTTTTGCGAACCAGCTGCAGCGCTTCGGTCATCAGGATCACATCGGTATTGTCACCGACGTAGCAGCTGGTAGCACCGAGATGGATGATTCCTGCTGCCTTCGGACACTGCTGACCATAGGCATAGACATGGGACATGACATCATGACGCACTTCCTTTTCCCGTGCTTTTGCAACCTCGTAATTGATATCTTCTGCATTTGCGCGGAGTTCCTCCAGCATCTCCTCCGTGATACGGGGATTTCCATCCTCGCCCAGAAGATTCAGCTCCTGCTCTGTCTCGGCCAGTGCGATCCAGAGTTTTCTCCAGGTGCGGAACTTCTTGTCCGGGGAGAAGATATACTGCATTTCCTTGCTTGCGTACCGCTCAGAAAGCGGGCTAACATACTTGTCATTCATGTGTTTTGATATCCTTTCTGTCATCTTTTTTTCAAACTATTTTTCAAACTATTTTTTCAAACATATCCTTACTCACACCACAAATCGGGCATGTCCAATTGTCAGGGATTTCCTCAAACGGAGTCCCCGGAGCAATCCCGCTGTCCGGATCTCCCACCACCGGATCATAAATATATCCACATACACATTGATACTTATCCATGATACCTCCTGTTCCACACTTCGCGCCTCCCTGCGCTACGTGCAATTATCTCTCCACACGCATTTACGGACCACATGCTTTTCGTATCGCATACATCCATGCGTGAACAAGAATTATTTTAACATAAACTAATGTAGGATTCTATGGGAGAATCCGTAGATTTTCACGCATTTTCAAAGCAATTTCACATGAATTTGTAAAAGAATAGCCTATTTACAACGAAGTCGCAGTTGATGTATAGTACCACGTGTAGTTTTCCGCAGCCTGCCGGACACAATGCCAATTGCAGTTTTTCGGGATCACACAGGATGCTGTAACAACAGTAAACACAAACAAGCATAATTATCGGACAACAGAAAAATGAAAACCAAAATCCTGAAATTTTTTAAAACCGACACCATTCTGGTGGTCTCCGGCACATTGGCCATGATCTCCTGCTTCTTTGTTCATCCGGACAAGGAATATGCAGATTATGTAAACTATCGTGTGCTCTCGATCCTATTTTCCCTGATGCTGGTGGTCAGCGCACTGGTCCGGATCGGAACCTTTGACTACCTGACAAATAAGCTTCTGGGGCGTATCCACTCGGAGCGGTACATTTCTCTTTTCCTGGTACTGCTCTCCTTCTTCCTCAGTATGTTTCTGACAAATGATGTAGCGTTGGTCACTCTGGTTCCTTTTGCACTTATGCTGCTGGCCGCCTTCGGAGACCGGCGAAGAACGATCTATACTCTGATCCTGATGACGGTCGGCGCCAACCTGGGAAGTATGCTGACTCCCATCGGCAATCCGCAGAACCTGTACCTTTTCACGGAATATGGCTTTTCACTTCCTGAGTTTTTGAAACTGATGCTTCCCTACAGTCTGGCTTCCCTGGTGCTTCTGATCCTGTGCGTCCTTCTGCTGAACCGCACGGATCATACTGCAGATCAGGCCACCGTCCGCCCGGTATCCCGTCCGAACCTGCCGAAGCTGGCAGTCTATCTGGCCCTGTTCGCCGTCTGTCTGCTGACCGTAGCCGAGGTACTACATTACGGGATCATGCTGGGAGTCGTTGCCGCGGTCATTCTGGTCATGGATTTTCGTGCATATAAAAAAGTGGACTATGCACTGCTTCTGACATTTGTCTTCTTCTTTATCCTGATCGGAAACCTGGGGCGGATCGACGCCATCCGAAACACTCTGACGGAGATCGTGGATCAGAACGTCACACTGACGGCAGTCCTCTCCTCCCAGATCATCAGCAACGTGCCCGCAGCCATGCTGCTCTCCGCCTTTACGGCAAAGGGAAATGCGCTGTTGATCGGCGTAAATCTCGGAGGTCTCGGTACGCTGATCGCCAGTATGGCAAGTCTGATCACCTACAAGTTTTACGCGAAGGAACGGAGACCCGGTGAGGGATATCTGTTGAAGTTTACGATCATCAATGTGATTTTCCTGGTGATCCTGTACGGACTTCATCTGCTGATACGCTAGGGCAGATCGGCCACGCTGATTTCCCCGCTTTTCGGGTGCAGAAAGCCTTCGCCATGCTTTACACGATTCCCGGTAACTGTCATTTATGATTACTTCGCTACGCACGACTCTGAATGACATACGGTTTTCTAAATATACGCCACCTGCTTCATCATATCTATGGAACAAGAAAGGCACCCCATGCAGATTGACATTTTATGTGTAGGAAAGATAAAAGAAAAATTCTTCCGCGATGCGCTGGAAGAATATAAAAAAAGGCTCAGTCGATATTGTCGGCTGAGTGAGATCGAAGTTGCGGACGAGAAAACACCGGAGAGCGCCGGCGACACGGAGGTCCGCCGGATCAAAGAAAAAGAAGGCGAGCGCCTTCTTTCCAAAATGACTGAGGATGCGTTTGTGATCGCACTGGCCATCGACGGCAAAGGATATTCCAGCGAAGGATTTTCCGATGTCCTGGAGCGGCTGGCCGTCAGCGGCACCAGCCACATCCAGTTTGTCATCGGCGGATCTCTGGGACTGTCTGATGCGGTTCTTGCCCGCGCCGATCGAAAACTCAGTTTCTCCGCCATGACCTTCCCACATCAGCTGATGCGGGTGATCCTTTTAGAACAGATCTACCGTGCCTATCGGATCCAGAGAAACGAACCATACCATAAATAAGAGAATGACCGCGTTTCACGCATAAGTTGTACTTTGTTCAATAACTCCCGTCCAGCCGCTTCGAAAAACGATACTGTTCCTTCTCGTTCCGGTAACCCAGCCGGCTGTAAAAGGCGTGTGCTTCCACTCTTTTCAGTCCGGTATTGAGACGCATGAGGGAAATGTCATGGGCCAATGCCCAGGCCTCTGCCTGATCGATCAGCAGTTTTCCGATTCCATGCCGCCTGCAGCGGCTGCTGACCGCCATGCCCAGAAGGTTTGCCATAGACTCAAAATACAGGGTATTATATTTTTCCACATGGATAAACCCGACTACCGATCCATCCAGTTCCGCGACAAAAACCGCTTCCCTCTCCGGATCCAGATGTGCGATCCTCTCACGTACCAGCGTCCTGTCGCAATGATACCCCATTCCTTCACAGCAAAGCAGGCTTACGTCCTGGGCATCCTCACCGGTAATCAGTCTGATGATCACTTTGCTCTCCTGGTTTTTCTCCTGATCAAACAACTCCGTCTCCTCCTTTCATACGTGCCCCATATTATTTGACATTTTCTATTTTCATTTTCATGTGACAATATCCGCCACAGAAGGAACATCTCCTCCGACCTATGAATCAAAAGACTGCCTCCTGCTCAAGTTTCCTTCCGGTTTCAAGCATCCGCACCAGCGTTTTTTTGATATCTTCCTTTTCCGGGTTCTGAAGTTCGCCGGTCTCATACTTACGGATCAGTGACTGAATCCTGTCTCTGTCATTAGCCGTCAGCGGTTTTGTATCCTGTTCATACTGTTCCAACGTTGCCACATTCATCCGATAGGTTTTGAACGGGATCCCCGTTTTTCGCCGTAAATGCTCGTATATATAAAAGCCTCCTGCATCGATATCCCCAAAATGAAAATAATCCGCGCCCGGATTTGCCTCATGCATTTTCTTTAAAAAAACTCTTTTTGTCGCATTGTGATAACCGCCAAGATACAGGAGAGCAACTTCCTCTCCAAAATCATTGCTGTGGAAGGTGGTAAGATTTTCCACGGTGATCACGGTTTTACCCATCAGACGGATCCCCGTAATGCTCCGAAGGGAATTTGTGGAAAATGCAATATCTCCCGTCAAACTTCCGATATCCAATGTCTGCGCTCCCAACGAAAGAACCACAGGTCCTTTTATCATCACATAAGAGGGCGTCCGTATGACGTTACACTCCTCAAGCACCTTGTCCTTCTCCGGATAATCTCCGTACCGGAAGAGACAGCTTTCTACCTTCCCGGCCAATGTCTCCAATCGTTTGGAATCATGAAAAAGTCGAATCGAAAGATTTCGGATATAAGTTTCCTCTGTGACTGTCTGCAATTCCCGAAAAACCTTCCAGAGATCCCTATAATCCATATCACCCACAACTGACGGTTTATGATTTGAACCCCTTGAATCTGACCGTCCTTCTTCATAATACTCCGGAAGTTTTCCCTTCGCAATTCGTTCTTCCTGTGCTTCAATGTACCGAAGCAGCGCCTCTGACAGATCCCCGAACGGAAACCGTGTTTCAATAAAAGCCTTCTCCTCCGACAGAAATCCGGACAATTCCTTCAGGATATCGCGTTTCGGCTGACGTCCAAGCAAACGGTATAATTCGTCTGTCCAAAACGTTTGATCAGGTTTCACCGTCACCTTCGTTACCCTCTGATTGATCGTCTTGATTTCAATCAATCCACGGTCGCGAAGATCACAAAGATCACGATTCAATTCCACAAAAAAATCATACTCACGTTCATCAGCGTACTTCGGGAAAAGCGCTTCCGGTTTCACGGAAAATGATTGATTCCGACTATTCTCACCACGAAACGTCGCGCTGCGCTCGTATTTTTCAAGCAAATATTCAAGAATTTTCCTTTGTTCCTTCGATAGCATTATAGAATCACTTTCATCAGTCATACAATAATATAATCATTCAATCACACTGTCATACAATCATCTATGTATTCATAGATCATATTCCTCAATAATGCTTCGGTTGCCCTCCCGGATCGCAGTCAGAACAGATCCCACATGTTCTCCGATCACTTCGATCTTCTGGGGCGGAGTAGCCATGATCACCTGTAGTTTCAGGTCATTCATGAATTCCAGCATGGATTTGATCCGATCGTCATCCATTTTATCAAACGCCTCGTCCAGAAGCATCAATCGCACGGAATTCCCGTACCTGTATAATTGATAGAAGGATGCGGCAATCGCTACATAATAAGGCACCTGTGTCTCACTTCCGCTCTTCTCGCCATATATATCGGAAAATCTCTGGCGCTGCCCGTTTTTCTTCCGGATCTCAATATCATAATCCAGATAGGAACGATAGTCCGTATATTCCTCGATCACTTTTTCTCCCTTATCATCGCCTACCATCAGCTTTGCAAAGAGATCCTCGATCTCATCTTTATACTCCGCTTCAAAGGCACTTGTCCAAAGATTATTCTCACCCTCCATATTATATTCCGATGTAATCATCCGATAGAGACTTTCTTTTCTCTTATCGAAAGTAATTTTGAAATAGTAGCTGTCCTCACCGTAATATACATTCTCCAGTGCTTTATTCAGGTTTTTGAACTCCTGTCTGGCATTTTCGATATGCTCCTTCATCTTCGAAAGAAAATCGCTGCGGAAGATTCGCTCGCAGTCAGCCTTTGCGGAACGAAGCTTCTCTTCATACCTGACGATCTCAACCCTTGCCAGTTTATCTGCTGCCTCCCTATACTGCGAAGCCTCTTTGGTTCCTCGCGTAAAGTCCAGTGAAAATTCCGCATTGAAATCGCTCTGCTGTGCATACAGACGTTGCAGCAGACTGTCACGTTCATTTTCAAACTGTTTTTTCTGTGGACTGAAATTCTGGAAGATCTGCTTTGGTTCTTTCGTTTTTCGATTCATCTGATATTTTTCATTCGCAACTGCATATTCCGCTCCCGCGGTTTCATAGATCTCATCCACTGAATTCTTCTTTATGCGAAGTTCGATTTCTTCCACCGATACACGTTTTTCAAGTTCCTCCACCTGCAGTTCGAGGCGATTTTTCTCTTCTTTGATGTTATCTTTTTCCGTCTCTTTCTCATTCAGTTCTGTCTTCTTCTCTCCCAACTTGATCGAAAGTTCGATCAATGTCGGATCCTTCTCCGCCGTCTTCAGCTCCGCCTTCGTCTCCGCGATATCTTTCCGCAGCGAAGCTATCTTCGTCGGTGCAGAGAGATACAGACTCATCACCTTAACATTTACATTTTTTCCTGCTTCCAGAACCTGATTATATTTCTCCAGTTCCTCCCTCAGCGTCTTACGCTCTCCGGTCCTCTGCTCCAGTTCTTCCAAAACATTTTTCAGCTGCACACGGTACGCATTGATACCGATATACGGATCCCTGTAATCCTTCGGATTCAGATGCCTTACCACATATCCCTGGTACAGCATGCATTCCGGTGTGATCGCGATCTTATGGTTTTCCAGCTCATCCACCGTATCGCAGCGGATCACCCGTCCGAGCACATACTGTACATATGCCGCAGCAAAACGATTATCCGTCCGAACCACATAGGCAAGACTCTTACTGTTTTCTTCATAATCCTGTGGGAGTTTCCGCGTATGAATGATTCCTGCAGAATGGATCGTATCACGATTTTTATCATACACCCGAAGCGCCACATTGTAATGCTCCGGCTCCACCACAAGATAGAACTTCTGCGTATTGAAATAGCCCTCCACCGCATTTCGCCAGCGTTCATCCGTTATTTCCAAAAGGTCAGACAGGATATATACCTTTGACTGAATCCCCCGCCTGCGGTATTCCTCTTCGATCAACGCCTTCAGATGCTGTGTTGCCTGCGGATAGGTAAGCTTTCTTTTTTCCAACGACGCCTGCCGTTCCCGAAGGTCTCGGATCTTCTTATCCAGTAAGTCCAGTTGAACATTCATCCGGGCTTTCTGATCATTATATTCCTGATAGTCTTTTTCAAAATGTTCAGACAATGATTGAATGATCTGCTTCTTCTCTTCTTCATATCCCGCTTCCAGAAGCAGTCCGATCTCCTTCTGTCCCTCAAGGGTCTGTGAGAGCGACTGATTTAACGTTTTCACATATGAGACAACCTTTGCCTGTTCCGTCTCCAGTTTCTTCCTGCGATCCACCTCATCCTTCAGGTTTTGTGTAAGCTCATCCAGATGTCGTTTCAGACCTTCCACCAGTTTTCCGGCCTCATTATTACTGATACTGACATTCAGATTCAGGATCTCATCTCCCAATGCACGGATCTTCTGTTCAAGAATCCGTAACCGTTCCTCGATTCCAAGAATCGTTTGCTTTTTCAGTTCGATCTCACTCTTATCTGCCTTCAGCGACTCCAAAGTCGCATCCATATCAGCCAGCTTCAGAAGAATATCATTGATCAGAAGATCCTTGTCTTTTCGTTCAATCTCATCAAAGGTTCCAAGAATTTCTGTCAACGCTTCCAGTTGTTTCTTCGTTTTATTCAGCGTATTTTCCAGTTCATCCAGAAGGCTGATGTTATTCTTCAGACTCTCCACATCCACCCTGCCTTCACTGAGAACGAACTTATTGATGAATTCCTTCACATTGTCCATGGGTTTAAACGCCAGGGACTTCGGAATGATATCAAAGAACTTTTCATCCAGATTGCCCATACGATGTCGGAACCGATCCCGTGCAGCCTTGTCCGTATCCATGTATTTGATCTTCCGCGTTCTGTTTCGGAATTCTTCGGCAAGTGAAGGCCTGTTATCCGTAATAAACGAAAGATCCTCCAATCTGCATTCCTCTGCATACCAACGTTTTACCACCGGACTCTCCTCATCCTGGGAAAGCATGTGCACCCCAAGAACAAAGTAACTATCCGTCTTCTCTTCGTAGAATTCCAGTGCGATATTTGCCGGAACCGTCCCATTACGATGATAGGTCTCATCCTCATTCCCGACTTTGCAACGAACATATCCCTTAAGATCCCGATTTCCCTTTTCATTGGCAGCCATATTGAATTTTCGGGAATTTGTGGTAAGCACAAGTTGGATCGCATCCAGAACCGTGGATTTACCGGCGGTATTCTCTCCACTGATCAGTGTAGAACCGTTCAGGGCAATACGTTCATTTTCAAAGAAATGCCAGTTCACAAGTTGAATTCGGCAAAGTGTTTTTTTTATGATATCCATACGGACCCTTTCTCAATCAATTATCTGATTCAATCATGTTTCAATTCAATCACTTTTCAATTTAATTATGTTTCGATTCAAGCATGTTTCAATCAGAAATCATCTTCAAATATCACTTCCGACAGATCCTCCATCTCCTCACTCTCCCCGCCCCGCGCATTCGAATCCGCATAGCTCCGGAGTTTCTTCTCTGTCATTTCATAGAACGCATTGATATCATCCACTGTAACCGCCATCAGGACCGATGGATAAATGAGGATCCGCGCGTCTGCCTGATTCACATCGGCATCAATATTTCGGAGGATATTGTACCTTCGATAAAGTGCAACCATATTCCGTTCCGTGATCTTGTCCATGACGGGTTTCGTCTTTACTTTTAAAAGTGCATATTTCTCACGGATCTCCTCCATCAGCACGACCACTTCCTCGTAGGAGCTGGAGATCTCTTTTCGCTTTTCGATATACAGAAGCCGCAGGATAAGAAGAAAGATGCTCTCCATCTTGGTCAGCTGCAAACGCCCTGTATCATACTCTCCGGCCAGACCGATCACACCCTGATCCTCATTGATCTTCACGGTATAACCAAGCAGATCAAAATAGGTTTTGAACAGTTCCTTATTCTCCCTCACAAAAATATAATCTTTTCGTGTATCTTCTTTCTTTTTCAAAAGAAAGCACTGGTTCAGAAGCTTATTTGCCGCCACACGGAAGCGCTCCTTCTCCGCTACGGAAGAGACCAGTTTTTCGAAATCCTCAAACATTTTTATTCTCTCCATATCAATCCCGTATCATGGATTTTTTATCCTTCGCATGCCATCTCAAACACGACTTAAATTGTTTGTAGAATTCATAATGTCAGTAGCTTGCGTATTGCCTGCGTTGTGTATTTATCCTGTCAAATTTGTATTTCACCTGCTCACCGCTTCAGAATCTCAAAGTACGGGATAGTACAGCCCCCGACCTCTGCCCGTCTCGAAGTTCTGCGCACCTTATAGATATTTGCCGCATTTCCGGCATAGATACTCACATAGATCAATCGGATCACATCTCGTCTGTCCTTCACTTCAATCTCTGTCACGGGGATTTTCTCCCTGTCCTTCAGCAATTCAGACACATAAGCGTTGATATTCTTTCTTGTAAAACGCCTCCGATTTTTCTGTCTGAGTGCTTCCTTATAAAGTGCACGCTCCTCTTCACTCATCACCGGCGTCATATCAATCGTACCGATCTCCGCCATCTTCTTTTTCAACGGGATCGTTTTCAGGGATTCCGCAGAAATGTACCTCTGTGGGAAAAGAGTGATCTTGGGCGATGCGCCCTCTGCGTCATCACTCAGACTCGCCCCCTCCTTTCCGAGTCCCTCTGCCATGGCATTCAGAATCTTCGAAAGTTTCCCCTCCAGGTTATTTCCCGTTGCAAGCAGAAACTCCGCACGGCGGACAGCATTTCGCATATATTTCGTATGCTTGTTATCGATTTCCTCGATAATATCATCCAACCGATAAAATGCAGATTTGATATCCATCAGATCACTCACCAGGTTATCATAGGCAGTGTCCGCATCCTCTACCTTCCGCACTTCCATATAGCCGGCCACTGCCTTGTCCATGATCTCGCCGCTACTCATCATTCCATCGATCCGTTCAATGATCGCACTGCGGAAATACGCAATATTCTCTGCTGTTTTCATACGAAGATACGCTTTGGATCCGATATCCTGATGATACTTGAAGAAATGCTCCAGCACTTCATTTGCATCCATATCATTGGTCTGCTTATCCATGTGACGTTTGATACTGACGTTCAGACGTTTCAACTCCGAGATCAGACGGTTGGTGTTTTCCTCCACGCCCAGGATGATCAGCTCATAGGGTTTTGTCAGAAGTTCTTCATTTTGCAACGTGGAATAAATCTGGGAGATGATCCCCTGATATTCGGTCTCCTCCTCCCTGATCACCCGATTCATACTTTCAACGATCGGGATCGCATATTCAAACATCACCACATTCAGCTGATGATTCTCCGCCTGTTCATATTCCAACCAGCCCGCACTTTTCAGCGCTGCGATCACTCCGTTTGCTTTCTCTCTGGAATCCCTGACGTACGTCTCGTCGTCAAAGGAGATCTCGTCATCGTCAGAATCGAAATAATCCGTCAGAACCCTTACCACCGTTTCCCGATCAACGCCATAAGAGATCTCCGGCTTAAATGTATTAAAGATCAGCAGGATTGCATCGGCGTACATGCTGCGATATTTACTTGTCAGAGGCTTATAAAAATCCACCGGAAGGATTTCAAAAAGATTTTTAGCCATATTTCATTCACCAATGCTTTTCCAAAATATTATTTCATCACACATGCCGTACCACTTCGAACCGCTGCAGTTTCACCTTCTCCTTTGCACCGATACCGGCCTTCTTCTTTGCAATGGCGATCTGCTGCTCCACGGTATCCACGCCGTCCAGATCCGGCAGAAGAAGCCCCCGCCGTCCGCCGGAGGTGACAATGACGCCGTAACGCTTCACATCCAGTTGATCCGGAGAATCAATATCCTCCGGCTCTCCGAGAACATCCACGTTGATCTCCAAAAGCGGCAGTTCCTCCGGCCGTATTGCTTCAAACCGGGGATCCCTGGTAGACGCACTGACGGCATTCTGTATGATCTCCCGTGCCACACAATCCTCCGTCGGAAGGATCGTACCGATACAGCCCCGGAGCCTCCCTTCCTTATGGATCGAGACAAATGCACCCGCACGGCTTCGCAGCATTTCTGCCGGAAGATCCGCCGGAAGATCGATCACTTTTCGGTGCAGGATATAACTCTCCAGAGATCTGCGTGCGAGCCGGACATAAGCATCCGCGTGCTCTGCCATTTCCGCCACCCTCTGCTCCTGACGGGCGATATACGCGAGGCGGAAATGACGGTCAGGGATCGATCTTCCCGGAGTCTTTTCCTCCGACACGCCTTCCAAAGCAGGATAAAACGAACAGATCCCGTATCCCACCCCAGTCACATCCTGGTGAGAATAGGTCCGCGGATTAACGGCCGTTCCATCCAGTGCCCCGGCCATGATCACAAACGACCTGTGTCCGCATTCCGCTGCCTTGTCACAGAAGTTCTCATCAAAATCAAACAGTTCTCCGAAGGCTGCACGTCCCATGACATCCATGATCCTCGCATCGTATTCCGGACCTTCCGGCGCAAACCCGTAAGGTCCGTGGGACTGCAGCTTGTGGGACAGGTCTCCGCTGGCCACAAAAACCACACGTCTGCCGATCTCATCAGCGGCCTGCCGGATGATCTCTCCCAGTCGGTAATGCTCCGTAAGCGAAAGACCCGAAAGCCCGATCCGGATCAGTTTGAAACCACTGTATTTCTGCCGGATGAACCAAAGAGGTACCATAGTCCCGTGATCCAGCCGTGGTTTTCGCTCCCCCTCGGTTCCCGCCGGAAACCCTTCCTCATCAGCGATCTGACAGATCCGATCCCTGAGTACACCGTCATAGGATTCCTCAAAAGAAACCTGCGGCGCACCAAAATCCGAAAAGCTCCCCTTTGCTCCGGTCCCCGGTGAAATATGGAAATAATCCGCATACATGGTTGCATGGGGACTGGTAATGATCACTGTCTCCGGTCTGAGCTTTGCGATCTCCTCTGCCACCTGTTCATAAGAACGGATGGTCTCCCGGACCTCATCCTCTCTTCCCCCGCCGATGGCAGGAACGATCAGCGGCGGATGCGGTACCATAAAAGCTGCCTGAATTGACATGTTTTCTCCTCCCGGTTAATATTTCATACCTCGCACTTAACTCGCTACGTAATATAAGCTCTTTCACCTGGTCATACATTTCCCGTATAAACATGATTCAGATTTCTTTCCGCCACTTCCTTTAGCCGAAAAATCTTCCTTACCGGCGTGGCATCGCGGTCCGTCATACGGAACCGCGGAAAGAATCTTGACAGATGCAGCGGGATTTCCTGTCCGATCCGGTTCCCGTCTCTGTCAGTCAGCTCGCGGACCCAGGCGCTCAGCTCGGCGATCTCCTCCTCGGAATCATTTTCTCCGGGGATGATCAATGTCGTCAGTTCCACATGACAGATCTTCACTGCCTCACGGATAAACTCCATCACCATGCCTCTGTCACCCTTCAGCACCTCCCTGTAATAACGGTCCGTAAAGCCCTTCAGGTCGATGTTCATGGCATGAATATACGGTGCGATCTCCCGCAGGACGGACAGATCCGCCATACCATTGGTGACAAGGACATTCTTCATTCCCCGCTCCGACACCAGCCGCGCTGTATCCCGTACATACTCATACGCCACCAACGGCTCATTGTAGGTAAATGCCATGCCGAGATTTCCTCGTCCCCGATTCCTGTAATACTCTGCGGTCTCAGCCAGCTCCTCGGGAGAAATATAGTCTGCTTCCGCCGCCCGCTCCAAAACCTCGTCCGCCCATGAAATTTCATAATTCTGGCAAAAGGGACACCGCAGATTACAGCCGTAGCTTCCCACCGAAAGGATGTAACTCCCCAGATGAAATCGCCGGAGCGGTTTTTTCTCGATGGGATCCAGCGCCAGGGCCGTCACCCGACCATAGTTTTCCGGCAAAACTTTTCCGTCCCGGCAGACACGCACGTTACAGAAACCATGCCTGTCCTCCGGGATATCACAATGCCGATAACATACCTCGCATACTGCCATAGCCGATCCTCTATTCCACACTTCGCGCTCCTGCACTCCGTGAAATCATCACTTCGTGCCTCTGATTCTATACTATCCAATAGGGAATGCAATTTCAAGAAAAAAGTAACCATCTCCTCATCGGAAATGGTTACTTTCTGACATCTATACATGCTCCTAATCAATAATCATTTGTTCTCATCCATGGCATCATACTTACGGCAGAGCTGCTGGGTCTCATAGCTGACATGGCTGTTGTTCTCCCACCAGCGGCTTGCACGATTTCCTACATCATTCATCACACGGTTTACTCCGGACAGATCGTCACGTCCCTGAAAGCTGTAGGTGATCCCGAAGAAGAGAGAGATACCCATAGCGATCAGAACCGCTGCACTGAACATGGTGAGGAGGATCAGGAATACCAGTACCGGCATACGGAATTTCTCAATGCCGTGGTCGGAAACAACCAGATCGTTCTCCACACTCTTGCGGAACGCTGTCCTGATCAATCTCCACAGGCTTTGTCCAAAGGTCTCCCCACGGCTTCCGGTATATCGATCGTCTGCATATCTGCAACCTGCGCAGGCACTGTAGGAGTTGCTGCCGGAACCATAGGAATATGCGTTTCTGTGAGAATCATAAGCACTTCCTGTTTCACGCCCGAGATCACAGGATGTTGCAGAAGCTGCCCTCTCTGCTGCACGACGTGCTTCCAGATCCGCTGCCGCTCTCTTCCGTCTTTCGATCATATCAAAGGCATCTGCCAGTCTGCCATCACACGCACGCAGCGCATCTCTGGCCTCCTCAAAACTGACATTTGCACGCTCTTTCAAAAGTTCAGCCTTCTCGAATTCACTCATCTTCTTATCCTCCTATGATTCAACACTTCGCACTGTTGTGTGCTCCGCCTCAGGTTCCCCTTTATTCCGGGAGTTCTTATGTCCTCCCTACGAATAGAATCCTACCAAATGAAAATGAATGAATCTTTTGCCAAAGATTAACGTTTGATTAATTTAATACTTTTTCATTTTTCAAGTTTGTTTAAGGTTTCCGCTCTACACTGTACCCATATCATGATCCTGCGATGCACAGGACATTTGAATCATATCTAAAACTAAGAAAGGTTCCACTGCGAAAGGAGCTTCCATGAAAACAATACTGAAAAAGAAAAAGGCTTTGACTTTTCTGCTGGCAGGTACGCTTGTACTGGCGGCTGCCGGCTGCGGCAAGTCTGACAGTTCGGAAAATGCCACCGATTCCACCGGTGTCACTGCGGAGAAGGTAACGGCGCAGACGCAGAATACCACCGAAAGCAAAAAAAGCGGAAAAAAGTCTGCAAAGACACAGATCACAGACACCTCCTATACCGAGAAGATCTTCGACACCTCCTATGTGCATGAGATCAACATCGAGATCTCCGAAGAGGACTGGGAGGACCTGAAAGCCAATCCCACGGAGAAGACTAAATATAAGACAAATGTCACCATCGACGGCGAGACCATAAGTGAGGTTTCCTTTGCCACCAAGGGAAACACAAGCCTCTCCTTCGTTGCCTCCGATAAGGATTCTGACCGGTATTCCTTCAAACTGAATTTCGGTAAGTACGTGGATGATCAAACCTACTACGGCATGCAAAAGCTGAACCTGAACAACCTGTACGCCGATGCCACCTACATGAAGGATTATCTCTCCTATGCGATCTTCCGGGCCGCCGGCGCAGACGCATCTCTCGCCAGCTACGTACATCTCTCCATCAATGGGGAGTCCTTCGGACTCTACCTTGCTGTAGAAGAGGTGGACGAAAGCTTCCTGGCAAGAAATACGGACGGCGAAGGCGAACTCTATAAGCCGGAGACCGACAGTCTGGACAACGTCGGCAAGATGGGCGGCGGAGATATGCCGGACATGTCCCAGTTCCAGGACGGACAGATGCCGGATATGTCCCAATTCCAGGATGGGCAGATGCCGAATGGTATGACGCCTCCGAACGGATCTCAGTTCCCGGGGAACGGACAAATGCCTGACGGCATGACACCTCCCGACGGTGCGCAGTTCCCGGGGAACGGGCAGATGCCTGACGGCATGACACCTCCGGACGGCATGCAAAGGCCTGAGGAAGCACAATCCGCAGAAAACGGAAAGCAGACCTCCGGTGATCAGGATGTGACCGACGACCTGGAGAAGGAAAGTTCTGACGGGAAGAGCCGTAAGAAACGGGATAAGGATTCACAGGATGATTCATCGAGTGACGATCAGGATTCGAAATCCCGCGATAGCAAGGGTGACTTTGGCAATTTCAATGGCAAAGGCGGCTTCGGTGGTTTCGGCGGTTCCAACAGCGGAGCATCTCTTGCATATACCGATGACCAGATCGACAGTTACTCCGACATTTTTGATAATGCAGAAACCGATGTAGATGAGGAAGACGAGCAGCGTGTCATTTCCGCTCTGAAGGGGCTCTCGGAGGGCACGGATCTTGAAACTTACCTGGACACCGATGCGGTGATCCGCTACTTCGCAGCCCACAACTTTGTGCTGAACTATGACAGCTATACAGGAAACATGCTGCACAACTATTACCTGTATGAAAATGACGGAAAGCTATCCATGATCCCCTGGGACTATAACCTGGCCTTCGGAGGATTCGGCGGTGGCGGCGGAAATCCCATGAACGGCAAAACCGACGCAAACGGGGATACAGCGAAAGACGCAGCAAATACCGAAACGGCCAATACCGAAAACGGCAGTGATGCAACTTCCCTCATCAATACCGGTATCGACACACCGCTTTCCGGTTCCACGACGGACTCCCGTCCCATGTGGGCATGGATCGCAAATAACGAGGAATATCTGCAGAAGTATCATGAAGTTTATGACGTGCTTTTGAAGAACTATTTTGAGAACGGTGCATACGAAGCCGAGATCGACCGTGTCTATAACATGATCAAACCCTATGTGGAGAGCGATGCGACGGCCTTCTTCACCGCAGAGGAATTTGAAAAGGCCTGCGAAAGCCTGAAGACCTTCTGCAAGCTTCGGAGCGAGAGCATCCGAAAGCAGCTGGACGGTACTCTCTCCGCTTCCACCTCCGAGCAGAAATCGGAAGATCAGGTGGACGCAAGCGGACTGAACGTAAAGGATATGGGCAGTCAGGGCGGCGGTCAGGATGGAAAAGGCGGCATGAACTTCGGACCCGGCGGCGGAAATTTCAGCGGCAAGGACTTTGACGGAAAGAGTTTTGACAACAAGGGTTCCGATGACAAGAGCTCTGACAGCAAAAACAAAACCACCGAGGAATCCACAGAGCCGTAATATGTAATCGAAAACGGATCACTCCCGTTTCAATATAACCCACACCACAAAAAATGCTCTGTCTGACACAGGCTGTCAGGCAGAGCACTTCTTTTTTATAATTTCAGCTCATAGCAGATAAAATGCTGCTCGTACATATCACATTCTCCCATCTTCTGAAATCCAAAGACGGCGTAGGATCGGAGCGCCTTTTCATTCAGAGCGTTAACGATGCCGTGGAAGCTTTTATAACCACGTTCCCTGAGCCGGTCCAGTCCGAACCGGACCATTTGCCGGGCGATCCCCCGATTCTGATGATCCGGATGCACCGCCACCCGGGCGATCTCACCACCGGGCTGAAGCTCCTTTGACCAGCAGGGAAGCTCGTCCACCTGCGGATCCTCCTCCAGAGAAACCGCCGCAATGATACGGCCATTCTCCCGCTCCTCCCGCATCACATAAAGTGCATCCCGGGACAGATCAAATGTGATCTCATCATTCGACGGATAATGCTCATTCCAGGGACAGAATTCCCGTCCGATCTGCATATGATATAATTCCAGGATCTCTTCCCGATCCTCTTCTCTTGCAAGTTCGATCATTATTCCACACTTCGCGCCTTCCGGCGCTCCGTGAAATCCTCCCTTCGCACGGATTTATTGCATATATGCTTTTTTCTTTCGTCCGAGTCCGTGCTCCGCTCGGATTTGGTCCACGCTTCGCACTACTGCATGCTACGTAAATAATCTACCGCGACAGCAGATGTGCCTTCTTCACACTCGCCGGAACCAGCTCCTCCGTCCTCGGATCCCCATAGGTAGTAAGGTCCCCCAGCACCAGATTCACAGCACTGTGAAGGTTCTCCACCTTTGCCTGCTTGAAATCGCCGGCATATTCACCGTCCACGGTCCAGGGGATCTCCTCGATGCCCTCCACCTTAACGGTCTTCGCGCGCTCATATATGATATAATCCTCCACCTGCTTGTTGGTGACCACAGACTGCAGGATTCGTTCCAGCTCGATGGGATTCTTCGGCTTGCGGATGAAGACACACTCGAATTCCCCGTCATGGAAGGACATATCCCGAAGTCCCACGGCGCGGAATCCGCCGACGGAGCGGGAATTGGTCACCTGACCGTACAGGAATTCTCCGGTAATGATCCGGCCGTCAAACGACGCTTTCAGGCGATAGGTCTTCACATTCCTCAGGGACTTTGCACCCTCGATCACATATGCCGCATGTCCCAGCTTTGCCTTCAGATTCCGGGGTGTTGCGTAGGAAACCTCTGTAAAGATGCCAAATGCCGCAACATAAATGAAATGCCGGTCTCCCAGGCGTCCCACATCCACCGGACACACCTGTCCCTTTACGATCTGACGTGCAGCCACCTCCGGCTTCAGGCTGATACAGAGACTCTTGGCATAATCATTGGTGGATCCGCAGGGAATATAGCCCAGCGGCGGAACCTTTCCCGTCTTCTCCTTCAGACGCATAAGTCCGGTGACTGCATTATCCAGCGAACCATCCCCACCGGAGATCACGATCAAATCATGCAGGTCCCCCACGTCATAAATATGCTGCTCCGCATCCTCTGCGGACTTGGTGGTATATACTTCTACATGGTATCCGGCACGGGAAAACTCGTCCACGACCTCCACCATTTTCGTCTTCAGCTGGTTCTTTCCCGCTTTAGGATTCACGATGAAGATCATGTTTTTTTGCGACATAGTTCTCATATCCTCTCTTTCGTAATTTGCAGGCCGGGCAGTTGCCGCAGCCCTCTCCGATGATGCCGTTATAGCAGGTGAGCGTCATATCCCTCACCAGTTCGAAACCACCCAGCTCATCCGCCAGCGCCCAGGTCTCTTCCTTGTCGATCCACATCAGCGGCGTGATGATGTCGAATTCATATTCCATAGCCAGGTTCAGCGTGGTATTCAGGGACTTGATGAAGATGTCCCTGCAATCCGGATACCCGGAGAAATCGCTCTGGGACACCCCTGTCAGAATGTCCGTGATGCCATGGGTCTTTGCATAAATGGCCGCGTAAGTGAGGAACAGCATGTTCCGTCCCTCCACAAAGGAGTTCGGCGGTCCTTCCTCCGGTGCGTCCGTATCCACCGGAATGTCCTCCCGCGTCAGAGAATTCGGTGCCAGATGATTCAGTTCCTGCATATTCAGGATGGTATGCTTCACCTGCAGCCGCTCTGCGATGGCCGCTGCACATTCCAGTTCCTTCTTGTGTCTCTGCCCGTAATCAAAGGAAATGGTCTCCACTTCCTCGTAATGGTTCAGCGCATAAAGCAGACAGGTCGTTGAATCCTGTCCGCCGCTGAACACTACCAGGGCCTGCTTCTTATTTTTCATAATTCTTTCCCACCTCTGGTCATTCTATCATAAGATCCTTCACCTCTTCGAGGTTCAGGATGACAATAATATGTCATTCTGAGGCACAGCCGAAGAATCCTGTCTCCCTTTTCGCAGTCAGCTACTTCAGCGCCAGGATCTGGTCCTTCAGGCTCTTGTCCGTCTCAAATGCACCGCGCACCGTCAGTGTCACGGTCTCGGAAGTCATATTCTTAATCCCCCGCGCCGTCATGCAGCTGTGATTGCCGGTGATAAGAACCGCCACATCCTGCGTCCCTGCGATCTTCCCGATGATCTCTGCGATATCCGCACCGATCCGCTCCTGCAGCTGCAGCCGCCTGCAGACCATGTCCGCCACTCGGGCGATCTTACTGATACCGATGACCCGGTCTGTGGGCACGTAAGCCACGGAGATCTTCATGTCATACATGAGCGCCATGTGATGCTCACAGTAACTGAAGGCACTGATATCCCGCACCAGAACGATATCCTTCTTCGTTCCTTCCGTTATGGGAAATGTCTTATTGAACATTTCAGCGATATCATCATTTGAATACTGAATGCCCTCGAAAACCTCCTGATACATCCGCGCCACCCGGTCCGGTGTCTCCACCAGACCCGGACGATCCGGATCCTCTCCGATAGCTTCAAGGATTCCTCTTACATGCTCTTTGATCTTGTCCAGATCCATACTCATTTTTGTATCTCCTTATATTTCATACTTCGCGTTATTCCCGGTGATAGATCCATTCCAGACCTTTGTGAACGATTTTGGTAATCGTTCACATACCCGACCTTCGGTCGGGCTTCGCGCCTTCGGCGCTCGGGTGCATACGGTTCTCAAAACGCCTGATGGCGTTTTGGAACCTATACGCCCTTACGATTCGGATCCCAGATGAATTTGTGCAGCTGCAGCTGCAGCCGGACATTGTTCATCCGATACTCCTTCATATATTCCACGATCTCCTGTGGATGAATCCGTCCATACACAGGACTTATGTAAACTATATATTCCTGATATTTCGGAATCTCACATCGATTCTTCTCTTCCCGCTCCCGGAGCCAGTCCAGATCGCCCCGGTCACTCACCACGCATTTTACGGTGTCGATGGAACGAAGCAGTCCCATATTCTCCCACAGCATCCGGTCCGACATGCCGCTGCCGGGACATTTGATATCCATGGTAAATGACACCCGCTCCGAGATCCCTATGAACGGTTCCAGAGAAACCGCACCGTTGGTCTCCACCTCCACATGCAGGAGTTCGTCTTCCGCAAGGCGCCTGAGCAGCTGATCCACATCCGGTGCCAGAAGCGGTTCCCCGCCGGTCAGCGTAATGTTCGTTACGCCGGTATCCTTCACCCAGGCATAAAGCGCCTCTTCCGATAAGAGCTCGCAAGGCGCATTCGGATCACAGGACCACCGGGTGTCGCAGTAATTGCATGCAAGGTTGCACCCCGCCAGACGGATGAAGCAGGAAAGCTCCCCTGCCCGCCGGGCCTCACCGTTGATGCTGACAAATCGTTCGGTTACATGGAATGTACTCATGTGCGTATACCTCTTATTACATACTTCGCGGCTTCCGCCGCTCCGTTTGCCTTATGAGCCGGCCACGGAAGCCGGCTCATAACCCTCACTTCGTTCGGGCATCGCCTTCGGTGATGGGCGTATACGCTTCTCATTCCGCCTGATGGCAAAGTGGAAGCTATTCCGAGTAACTGGCGCAATTATTCGGGGTTTCGTATACCCGCACCCGGGTGACGGGACATCCCTTCGCCTTCATGTAATCAAAGAAATACCTGGCAAAATTCTCTGCCGTAGGCCGGAAGGGAAATGCCACAATTCGGAAATTCTCATCCTTCAGTGCAGCCATGGTGGCAGGCCTTAGGCTGTCCTGCTCTATCAGCAGGCAGTGATCCATCCGCTTGGCCTCGGCACGCAGCACCTCCTTTACATCGGAGAAATCCATCACCATTCCACGGCACTGACCTTCGGACTGCAATTTTTCTGCAGCCAGCTCCACCTCCACCGTCCAGCGATGACCATGGAGATTGGAACATTTTCCATCGTAGCCCTTCAGAAAATGGGCGCTGTCAAAGTTTGCCTTTGTCTGCAATGTATACATAGAATCATCTCCTATTGACAGGATTCTTCGATGCTTCGCATCTCAGAATGACAAAACACACGGATTCTTCCTCACAAATTTACGCATAAGAAAAGCGGGCAGCACGAAACCACCCGCCAAAGAATACACGTATCCCTTAGATGTGGTCCCGGTTTTGATAAGGCTGGAGGTGTACCAATGAACAGCCGTATATAATAGTGTGGCGGAATCGATGCCGCAGTTGCGGACTGCAAATATTATCTAGATCCCCAGGAAGCCCTTAACCACTGCTTCCATCTCTTCCTTCTCGCATACCGTCTTATGCAGAACCTCTGCACTGCGGATGTCCTCGATAGCCTGCGGTACCTTAACGCCGGACAGTTCTTCCAGCTTGTCCACCAGAGCAAAATCCTCCTGGCTGTCATATGCCGGATCGATGGCCGTCATGACGCTGCGGGTAAACTTGTAGGGGCTTGCGGTAGATGCGATCACCGTCGGTGTCGTATCGCCGGTCTCCGTTTTGTACATATCGTAAACCGCTGCGGCTACTGCCGTATGCGTATCGATGATGTAACCGTCTTCCTCATAGATCTTCCGGATGGTGGCTGCCACGGTATCCATGTCCGCATAGTTCCCGTAGAACTGCGCGAGATTCTTCTTCATCTCATCGGTGATGGTATACTTTCCGGTCTCTGTCAGTTCCTTCATCAGGGCTGCATTCTTATCCGCATCATTTCCGGCGATCCGGTAAATGAGCCGCTCCAGATTGCTGGAGATCAGGATGTCCATGGACGGAGACGATGTGAGGATGAACTCACGGTTCCGGTCATAGACGCCGGTGGTGAAGAAATCATACAGCACCTTGTTGTCATTGGAGGCGCAGATGAATTTATTTACCGGAAGTCCCATCAGGGATGCATAGTAAGCCGCCAGGATATTTCCGAAGTTACCGGTGGGAACCACGATATTGATCTTATCACCGACCTGTATCTCTCCGGCCTGTACCAGCTGTGCATATGCGTAGTAGTAGTAAACCATCTGCGGAACCAGACGTCCGATGTTAATGGAATTTGCGGAGGAGAACCGGAAGCCCTTCTCAGCCAGATAAGCACCCAGAGCCGGATCGCTGAACATTTTCTTCACGCCGGTCTGCGCATCATCGAAGTTGCCGGTGATGCCTGCGACAAATGTATTCCTGCCGCGCTCCGTTACCATCTGCTTCTCCTGGATCGGGCTGACGCCGGACTTCGGATAGAACACGGCGATGCGTGTACCCGGAACATCCGCGAAACCTGCCAGCGCTGCCTTGCCGGTATCCCCGGAGGTAGCAGTCAGGATCACGATCTCCTCATTGGACTGATTCTTCTTCGCAGCCGTGGTCATAAGATACGGCAGGATGGACAGGGCCATATCCTTGAAGGCGATGGTCTTGCCGTGGAACAGCTCCAGGAAATGTGTCCCGTGATGGGAAACCAGCGGAGCGATCCTTTCATCATCAAACTTGCTGTCATATGCACCGTTGATGCAGTACTTCAGTTCTTCTTCCGTGAAATCCGTGAACATGCGGCTCATCACTTCATATGCGATACCGCGATAATCCATCTTTGTAAGATCTTCCAGCGGAAGATCCATCACCGGGATCTCGTCCGGTACAAACAGGCCGCCGTTTTCAGCCAGTCCCTGGAGGATGGCCCGGGAAGCGGTAACTGCTTCATTTTTGTTTCTGGTGCTTCTGTAAAGAAAACTCATGACTTACGTCTCCTTCTATAATTACTGTGGCTATTTTATGATTCATGGTTGACAATCGAACTTTTGTTCGATATAATATATTTGTATATAGTTCATTGACAAGTTAAGATATGCGGTTTCTATCACAAATTGGATCTA
>JAILAR010000004.1 GCA_024681515.1 Eubacterium sp.
TATTACTTAGATTTCCTTGATAGTGTAAAATCTTAAAGGTATATAGGCTGAAACCGAACAAAGGCCAACTCGCTATATACAAATAACTATATAAGTAGCCTGAATTAGATCAGGTAGAGGCATCAGGCTAGTGCCATTAAAAGACCAGAATGATGTAAATTATTTCTGGGATTTATAAATATCAACCATAAGTTGGTAAATAGCCATGGTTGTTTATGATACGCTGGCCCCCATCACGCCGACGGCCCCGATCACATCCACATCATTTTCCTTACAGAACTGTAACAGTTCCGCAGCTTTCAGGCGGTTGCCGCCCCGCAGCTGCTCCACCAGGATGCACTGCCCTGTGCTGACCAGCTCCGTCAGTGCCCGGCTGTCCTTTCCGACCTTCTCTGTCGCGATCAGGTCTACCTCCTGCCTGCGAAGTGCAGACGTGAGATCCGATACTGCACTTTGTACCGCATCCGTACTGTCAGAAGAAAGCACTGCGATCTTATCCACCCCATGATTGTCGCAGTATGCCGCAATCCGTACGGCTGCATATTCCACACTTTCCTCATCGGAATCAAACAGCGATGTCTTCAGTTCCTTCTTCATAAACCACTCCCGAACCGGATGTCTCTTCGCACCCTTCGTGGTGATCAGACCGAAATTCCGAAGTCCTAAATTCTCACTGTAATCCGAAGGCGTTGCATGCTTTGAGGACAAGAACAGCAGGATAAAGCAAAGAGCCACACCGCCGGCCAGACCGACAACCGCACCCACCACCAGGAATTTCCAGGAGAAGACCGGCTTGGTATCCTTCACCTCTTCCTCCGTATCCTCCTTCATATATCCCGTCAGATACCGGAAATACGACTGCTGCGCAGCGGTGAATCCGGTATAGGCGTTCATATAGGCACGTCTGTAGGAAACCATGTTGGAGTATGTGGACTTCTGCGCACTGTCCGTGGTCGCATCATACAGGAAGACCGTTCCTTCCTTCATCGGAGTGATCTTCAGACGCGGCTCCTCCTTCATCAGCTTCTCCATGTAAGTTTCCACCACTGTGCGGACATCCTCCGCCAGCTTCGGATACTGCGGAAAACGGATCACGCCCAGAGTAAATTCGCCGCCGCCGGAATTGTTGCACCAGATCAGTTCCTTCAGGAATGCATGCTTGTCATAGTCATGGCTGATCTGGGTCAGATCACTGATATACATTCCGTCGTTGATGTAGGACCGGAGCAGCTGCAGATATGCATTTTCCACGGTTCCTGTAGAAAGCTCCGCACCGGTATCCAGCAGCATCCGATACTCCACGATCACCTGCTCCTCTTCCTTGGAATTGATCTGCAGAAGCGGAGAAGTATTCAGATACGCTTCCGTCTCCATGGCGTACCGGTACTGAAGTGCCGCATTTTCCACATCCGAGCATTCGGATTCCGTCAGGTTACTTCCTGTCTCCTCTTTTTTCAGAGCCGCGTTGCTGGCCTTGTCCTTCTTGTACTTGTAACCTGCCAGCAGCAGGCCGAAGATCGCAGCCAGTGCCAGGATCAGCCAAAGTTTCCGCAGCATATAATAAAGCAGGCTGCGTATGCTGATTCGTCTTCCGTTCATGTTTTGTTCCTCTCGTATTTTATATTGATTATGGTTACCGTCAGAAGATCACCCATGCGGTTTGCGTGTTATGTATGATCAGCCGCGGGCCAATAGTCGTTTGACGCCAACATCATGGAATGATCAGATCATATCCCAGGTCAGGATCGTATCCTCCGGCAGATCTGTCTTCACCGGTCGTCCGATCACGATATCCGTGTAAACCGGTGAGATCCCGGTTCCCGGCCGCTTCGGCATCAGATCCTCCTTTGCGATCACCTCTCCCGCCTTCATGTCCCGGGTCAGGACCAGAGACCGCCGTGCCTCGCGCCGCGGTACCATCTCACAGGGAAGCACTGTCTTCTCCGGGGATCCCAGCACCTGGTCGATCCAACGGAAGTTCGCGATGGCTTTTGCAAAATCTTCCGGATCTCCTGCGTGATAATGATCATTTCCGGGAAGTGTCTTATCCAGCGTGAAATGCTTCTCGATCACCTCTGCACCCAGCAGATATGCGGTTGCCAGGGTCATCATGGTGTCATCCGGTGCCACATGATCCGAGAAACCGATCCGCACATCCGGGAAATCTCTCTTCAAGGTCTCAATGATCCGAAGGTTTGCATTTTCCGGTGCGGTGGGATATGACAGCACGCAGTGGAAGATCACGATATCCTTGCAGCCGGATTCCTTCAGCGCACGGATCGCCTCATCCACCTCGGACAGATAGGCCGCACCCACCGACATGTACACCGGCTTTCCCTTGGCGCCGATATGCCGGATAAAGGGCAGATTGGACAGATCCGACGAGGAGATCTTATAGAAATCCACCATATCATACAGATAATCCGCCGACGCATAATCGAAGGGGGTCGACGTGAAATCCATCCCTTTCGAATGGGTGTAATCACAGAGTTCCCGATACTCTGCCTCTCCGAAATGATCGAATTTCAGGAAAAGCTCGTACTGCGTCTTCGTTGCTTCCTTTGTGGTATCCCAGTAAGCCGGAGAGTTTTTCGATACGATGGTTCCCGCCTTGTAGGACTGGAACTTTGCGCAGTCGATCCCTGCCTCCGCCGCTTTGTCGATGTACAGCTTTGCCGCTTCCAGGGGTGTGATCCCCAGTACCCGTGCGGTGTCATAGAAGTTGACACCCATTTCCGCGATCAGATATGGTTTTGTTGTTCTCACTTTGGCCTCCTAATCATTCCATGCTTCGCACTAAGGCGCGCTCCGTACATTATCACTCGCGCGTATTATTCGTTATATGCTTTTGTATTCCGGTTCTGGTTCGCGCTTCGCGATAATTTCAACACTTCGCGCCTTACAGTTCAAGATAATCCCGGTAACTGTGCTCGGTGTCGATCACAACTGCTGCTCCGAGATTCGGATCTACCTGCTTCTCCACCGGCGGCAGCTTCATATAATCTCCGTAACGCTTCGTCAGGTATTTTTCCGGTTCCGTGGGGCCGAAGAATTTCCGCCCCTCAAATTCCAGAAGCTTCGGTTTTCCGAACCATTCCCTGGGATAGGTGATGGCACTGCAAAGCGTAATATCCTCACCGTAATAATCCAGAACCTCTTTTCCCTTCGGGACCTTGCGGAGCTTATATTCCATGCGGCGGATCATTTTATCCCTGCTCTTTCCTCGGAACACTGTCAGGAAGACCTTGGACATCACCTTCGTTGCCTTCCCATGGTTCTGCGGAATGTAGCCTGCCACCAGCACCTTGTAAATGTGAGACCGCCAGATATTGAGGAGCAGTCCTGCCTTCGTCTTCGGTGCATTGTAGAAGGGATAGATATCCAGAGCGATGCCCTGATTAAAGTCCATATGCTTGTATTCATCCCAGACGTACGCAGTTTCCGAATCCCGCAGCTTAAAAGCGATGGAGATGTAATTCGGATCCGTCTTCCGGGTCTGAACAAAATACCGGTCTCCGAATTCCTCCTGATATTTCGGCAGCTGCACCGCATCCTTGATGGGCATGATCACGTCAATGTCGTGATCCCAGGGGATAAATCCCTTGTGGCGGAGCGCACCGATACAGGTTCCGTACGCCAGATAATAACGAAGATGATGCCTGCGGCACACCTCGTCCAGTTTAATGAGCAGATCCATAAGGATCTCTTTACTTCCTTCTTTCATATTACACCGATTCTCCTGCTGCTTCCTGCTGCGGGGCCTCCGTTCCGAAAAATTCCTCCATGGTTGCGGAGGTTTCGGAGCTGATCCCCTCTTTTTTGATCACCGTCTTCACCGTATCCAGAACGATCTTCACGTCCCCGGCAAAGGTGATATCATCCACATATTTTACATCCCAGTCAAACTTCTCTTCCCAGGTGATGGCATTTCTGCCGTGTACCTGTGCGAGGCCGGTAAAGCCCGGACGCACCTCGTGGCGCCGTGCCTGATGTTCGTTATATCTGGGCAGATATTTCACCAGGAGCGGTCTCGGCCCTACTACAGACATGTCTCCCCGTAAAATGTTCCAAAGCTCCGGAAGCTCATCCAAACTGGTAGACCGGAGCAGACGTCCAAATCCGGTCAGGCGTTCCTCATCCGGCAGCAGATTTCCTTCTGCATCCTTCGCATCCGTCATGGTGCGGAATTTATAGAGTTTAAAGATCTTCCCGTCCTTTCCCGGCCGTTCCTGACAGAAGAAAATGGGGGATCCCAGCTTCGTGCGTACCAGCACCATCAGTACGAGAAGCACCGGCGACAGCAGGATCAATGCCAGAAGCGAGAGACAGAAATCCAGAGGCCGCTTCACAACCGCTTCATAAACCCCCTTCGGCTGATGTACCTTTACATCTGTATGGATCGTTGTTTTTTTCATGGCGTAGATCCCGACAGCGGCTGCCGCTGCCACACCCAGGAATACAAGTCCTGTTTTTCTTTTTTTCATGTGTCTGTTCCTTTTATTGTATTTGTATTTTGATCTACAGATTCTCGATGAGCCCCATCACTCTCCTGCGGCCGCCCTTCAGATCATGGGACAGAAGCAGGTCCTGGAAATGCTGCCGGCTGCTCTGCGACAGCCCGAGATACATCCGGAGATTACTCTCGATGATCTCATCCGCGGGATCCAGACCGATGTAGGTGAATCCGTTCTCATTGCTGACAAATCCGTGTTTCTCTTCTCTCGCATTCTGTGCCATGGCTATGGACGGGATCCCCAGCAGCGCCAGTTCATAACCGGTCCGTCCCCGCGACGTCATGGCCACATCGCACCGGGTCATCAGCTCCGGCATATTGGACACATCATGCAGCACTTCGATATTGGGATATTTATTATACTCCATCAGGGCTTCCACATTGTTCTTCGCCTTTCCGAGAACCACGGTGAACTGCACATCCGCGTATTCTTCCTTCGATGCGATGGCCAGGATCCGGTCAGAGTAATTCCGGGGATCCGCTCCGCCGAAGGCCACAAAAACATGTTTCACCTTCTCCCGGATGGGGATCGGATTGTACATGAGGAAGGTTTTTCCGGCGATGTAGTATTTCTCTCCGGCCCGCACCTGAGGCAGATCACTCTCACTGTAAAGCGCATTGAATACCAGATCCGCCTTCAGTATTCCCTCACCGTCATCCTCAAAGTTCACGATCTTTGCCTTCGGGAGTACCGCCTTCAGACCGATCATATAATCGATGGTCGTACTCAAAATGTCATTGATAAAGATATCATACCGTTCTGTCCTGCAACGATCGAAGAGCTCCGCGATCCCGTTTACGGGGATCAGTGTGTGCGTCGTTGTTCCGAACACTGCCGGATCCGTCTGATTGGTATCATAGTAAATGTCCGGCTTGCTGTAAAACTCATCCGCAAGTTCCAAAGCACGGTAGATATGCCCCATGCCCCGCTTGTTATTTCCATTCACATAAATGGCAACCTTCCTGCGGTTTAAAGAGGCTGCCACCACCTGCAGATCCGCAAAGGTATCCACGTCCACGGATTCCGCCTCCGGAACCTCAAAGACATCCACCTTCTCTCCGATCCGGGTTTTCGGCGTTACCACGGACGCCCTGGAAACCACGAACGCTCCGGTCTCCAAATAGTTCGGCGGCAGATACTGACGGTTCAGCCGTTCCTTGTAATTCGGGACCTTCTTTCCGTCCTTCACGCCCCAGGAAAGATGCGGCGCATTGATGGCGGAGATCAGGGTATCCAGATCCTGCTCGATGGCATAGGCGATGGCACGGTCCAGAGTATCCACGGAAAGCGTCGGGGACGTAGGCTGCATGGTCACAACATAATCCCAGTCCACGCTGCGATCCACCGCATCATCGATCACCGCATCCAACGTCACATCATCCCGGCAGAGTCGCTCATCTCTCCAACGAACAGCCGCACCCATCTGCGTGGCGATGATCCGAACTGCCTCGGAATCCGTGGTCACGATCACGTCCGTAATGTGCTGCGACGAAAGCGCGTTTTTGATCGAATAATAGATCAGGGGTTTTCCGCCGATGATCCGGATGTTTTTGTTCGGGATTCCCTTTGAACCGGCCCTGGCCGGGATCACTGCAAGGATGCGCATGTGCTGTCTCCTCTCAAATTCTGCTGTCGTTTTATTATATCAATTACTGCCAGTCATTTTTCCGATCAGATATTATCGGTAAACGTCCTGTCGCGAAGCCTCGTCATCGCATTTGTCGCCGGATGTGTCCCATAAGCCGACTCAGATTCCTGCTTTGACTGTTCTCTGCTTATCACCGTCTTCTCCTGTGGAGTATCCGTTTTCTCTGACGTATTCGCCTCTTTCGCATATACCCGCCGGAGGATCTTTCCGACCTGTCCGCCGGTTTTCTTTCCCAGTCCCACGAAATCCGGCAGCAGCACCATGGCGATCACGATGGCCGTCATACGGTTTCCGCCAAACATGTGGTCCGTCAGCCCACGGAAGCACAGCGTCAGGATGCAGCAGAGATATACGCCCTTTCCGTTACGGATGGCGCGAAGACACGCCCTTCCGATCAGAAACAGAAACGTACCGAATCCGAAGATCCCCATATAGGCATGCACAAACAGAAAGGAATTGTGCAGGTTTCCGTTATAATGCCGTCCCCACCAGAGGGTATCCGTATTGACCCCCAGCAGGAAATTCTTCGCCGAAGAAAACATGGCCTGGATATACTCGATCCAGCAGTCGATCCGTCCGCCGCCGTCCATGCCCTTATCCAGGAAACGGTTGATGACATAGAGATCCGAGCCGCTCATAAAGATGGACCAGGCAAGGATCACCAGCACGGGGATCATGATGACCGCCAGAAGCAGTCCCAGCAGGATACGGTCGCGGCGCGCCGTTCCGTCCGCCAGATACCTCCGCAGGATCACTCCCATAAGGAGGATCGTACTTGCCAGAAGTCCGCCTCTGCCTCCGGCCAGCAGGGACAGTGTCCAGATCACAAAGGCCGGAAAGATCGGGATCTTCTTTCCTCTGGCATCCAGCAGGCTGTAATACAGCAGGCCCGGTGCCAGAAGATGGATCGACACATAGTTATTTGTGGAACCCACATAGACGGAAACCTTGTTTCCAAACAGTACCAGACGGATCAGCGCCACGCCGGCGTTCAGATACAGTGCGATCAGGAACGCTCTCTCATCCACTCCTTCATCCAGCATCAGTGCCGCCACAAAGAAGGACGCCACCATGATCATGGTAAGGACGATGGTCATATTTCCTACGAATACCGTGTTCAGCCCACAGAGTGCCCCTGCGCCGATGGCCAGAAGCACCGTCGGCCGGATGCCCATGCTACGCTTTAATCCAAAGAAGAGCACTGCTCCGGTAAAAATCGCCAGATAGTAAAATGCACTTGTGACGGCTCCTGCCACCTGGTTCACGGCAATGATCGCCATGAAGTACATAAGTACCGCCAGAGACAGACCGGTGCGCTGGATATCTATGGATCCTGTATTCTGTTTTTGTCCGATCTGTACGGTCATGTACTCTCCTGTTTTTGTTTACTCTATCATTGATTTTTTGATCAGAAATTTTTGATCAGGAATTCAGTTCCTCCCGGATGGTCCGGATCAGTTCGTCCAGTTCCTCATCCGTATCCGGGATCACGATCCTTCCCGGATCATTATACGTTTTCTTGACCAGCTCAAAGAACCGATCGCGGTCGGCATCATTTCCTTCCAGACGCTTGAACATATGGTACAGAAGCACGATCCGCGGTTCCTCATCCATCAGCAGCTTCGGCATGATGGTAGCCGTGGACAGAAGGGTGATCAGTGTCATCTTCGAAGGATCCGACGCCAGACAGGTGATCTCAAAGGGAAGTCGGGTGAATGGATACTCCCGGATCGGATTCTCATAGGTCCGGGTATCCCTCGGATGCCGCTTTACGATCACGCGGTCCTCGCCGAATTCCGCCTGAAGGCGGTCATAAAGTTTCACGATCCTTGCATCATCCTCCGGAGACAGAACCACCTCTTTTAAAGAATCAAGGATGATCACAGGCTCCCGGATCCCCTTCTCAGGGCTCACTTCAAAGACAGCCTTGATGTGTTCCAGAACCGTTTCATTTTCCCGGAACTGCGGCAGATGATAGACCGGTGTCCGGTTCGTCGGATGCATATTGTTGAAGAGATCCGGAGAATACATATACAATCTTCTCGGGCCGCGCATGGCTTTCCGTCCGAGGACCAGACGCTTCGTGAGCTTGTCGGGAAGACTTATCTTGAAAATATCACGATTGTCATAGCTTCCTTCCCCGTCATCAAAGAAATAAACCTTGGTCCGGATATCATTCTTGGAAATGTACAGCATCAGAAGATTTGCCACAAATACATTATGGGTCGCGTAAAGAATCCTGTATCTCCGGTCCGGCAGCAGGAGCTGTGCAGCCGCATCCTCGATATGGCGATACAGACTGATGATCTTATTGTAACGCTGCATCTTTCCGGATGCGCCGCGTACCTGGTCGATGCAGGAAATATTCTTCAAAACCCGTACCGTATCAAAGATCTTCCGCTGCCGGATCTTCTCTGCCAGGTCCTCCGCGCCTTCAAACTGCGCATCGATATACAGATCCGCCGCCTCTTTCCGATTGACCGCCAGACTGATGGCGGACATGATCTGAAAGGGTGTCGTGCAGATGTACATGGCGTCCATATTCTTCATGTTTGTTCTCCTTACTCGAAGCACCGATGAATCAGTTCTATGATCACATCCTGCTCTTCCGGTGTCATCTTGTTGTCGCTTGGCAGACAGAGTCCGCGTTCAAAAACATCCGCGCCCACATCCGTAACCTTACCTTCATCGATATAGGCATTGCTGCGTGCTCTTCCGTTTCCTTCCGCAGTGATATACGGATGTGACTGATAGATCGGTTGCATGTGCATGGGTTTCCAGATCGGACGTCCCTCAGCATTAAATTCTGCCAGCTTATCCAGAATCTCCGTCGGGCAGGTCTTGCCGGGTTCCGTCTGATAAAGAACCGTCCGTTCCCCGCGCACCTGTTTGCACATAGACTCCGGCCGGATGGTGCAGCATGACAGCCAGAAATTCGGTTCCGAACATGCAAGATACGGATTCATATCCACCGGCAGGTCCGCCAGCCCGGCCTTATAACGTTCATATACCGCCTTCTTCTGGGCAATATGTTCCTCAAGATAAGGCAGCTGACCACGGATCACACCTGCGATCACATTGCTCATACGATAGTTATAGCCCATTTCCTCATGCTGATACCAGGGGGCATCCTCCCGGCTCTGAGTAGACCATTTCCGCACTTTATTTGCCAGCTCTTCATCATCCGTCAGCAGCATGCCGCCGCAGGAGCCGGTAATGATCTTATTTCCGTTGGCAGACAGGACACCGGAGGGCATTCCGAACCTGCCGGTCTGGATTCCTTTATAGGTTGCCCCGAAGGACTCCGCCGCATCTTCTACGATCAGTGCCCCGTGACGGTCACAGATCTCCCGGATCTCGTCCATCTTTGCCGGAGTACCGTAAAGATGCGCCAGCATGACGATCCGGACGTCCGGATACAGTTCAAACGCCTTTTTGAGCGCGACAGGATCCATATTCCAGGTCTCATACTCGGAATCAATGAAGATTGCCTCGCCGCCTTCATAAGCCACGGGATTGACCGTCGCATCAAAGGTCATATCACTGCAGAAGACCCGCTTGCCTGCCAGACATCCGTGGATCGGATCCGGCTGGCCGTACAGCTGCTCTGCAGCCAGCTTGATCGCCATATGAAGTGCTGCGGTACCGGCAGAAAGACCCACGCAGTACTTTCTTCCGACTTTCTCTGCCGTCAGACGCTCTACTTCGTCAATGTTTTCACCTACGGTGGACATCCAGTTCGTGGCAAAAGCCTGCTGAACATAGGTCATCTCCGGTCCGTGCATGGTCGGAGAGGAAAGCCATATCTTCTTCTCAAAGGGTTTCAGTTCCCGTTTCTTCTTCGGCTTCGGTGTAAGCTCCATGGCCTTTCCGAAACTCTCGATCACATACTCCAGCTCAATATCCGTCATGCAGGTGTTGAGTGGAAGTGTCAGCTCATTCTCATACTGCCCCATGGCATTCGGGTAATCTGCCGGATCAAAGCCCATATTTCGATATGCCGTATACATGGCCAGTGGCTTATAGTGAACGTTCGTTGCCACGCCGAATCCCGACATTTTTTTAATGATCTCATTACGTTCCTTCTCTCCGATCCCGTGGATCCGAAGCATGTAAAGATGCTTGCTGGATTCCGTTGCGACCTCCGGTGACTGGATCACATCGATGGGGAAATCCTCAAACGCCTCATTGTAACGATCCACGATCTCCTGTCTTCGCTTCAGAGTATCCTCATAGCGTGCCAGCTGCGTAAGACCCGCCGCTGCCATCATATCCGTCATGTTGCATTTATAGGCCGGCATCAGGATGTCATACTCCCAACCGCCCAGCTGGGACTTCTCCAGCGCATCCTTGCTCTGTCCGTGCAGGGTGAGCAGCATCAGTTTCTTATATATCTCATCATCCGAGCACCCCGGAATGCTGCGCCATACCAGCGCACCGCCTTCGGCCGTGGTCAGGTTCTTCACTGCATGGAAGGAAAATGCCGTAAAGTCCGCGATCTCGCCGCACATTTTCCCGTTTCTGCGCGCGCCAAGAGAATGTGCCGCATCCGCGATCACTGCGATCCGGCCCATGGCCTCCTGATATTTTCCGTTGGGGTGAAATAAAGATTTCTTTTCTTCGATGATCCGGAAAATGGTCTCGTAATCACAGACCACACCCGCAAGATCCACGGGAATGATGGCCTTGGTCCGCTCCGTGATTGCAGCTGCCATCTGATCATAATCCATTTCATAGGAACCCGCCTTCGTATCCACCAGAACGATCTTTGCACCCACATGATAGATGGGGCTGGCGCTGGCGGTAAATGTGTAGACGGAGGTAATGACTTCGTCTCCCGGGCCGATCCCCAGGACGCGAAGGGCCATCTCCAGACAGGAAGTGGCGGAAGTAAGACATGCCGCACGAGGCGCATGGACGTAGGCTGCGATACGCCGCTCAAATTCTTTGGTTCTCGGGCCGGTGGTGATCCAGCCGGAGCGCAGGGCCTCCGAGACCTCTGCAATATCATTTTCTCGTATATCCGGTGGTGAAAAAGGTATCTTCATGATGTTCGTTTCCACATTCCTTTCTACATCTGTGTCTGCATTCATATTCGTATTATATCCGAATTTATGCATACCCGGTCAGATTATAGCACAACGGACGGTAAAATGCACCTAAATTCACATATAAGAAGAACAAGCCGGGAAACTCCCGGCCTGTTCAGAAAACTGCAATATCCGTTTTAGTTTTGCTCCGCTTGCTGCGGATGATAGGTCGGAACCATACGTTGTACGAAATCACGGATATCGAAAGGTTCCGTGATGACATATTCGCCCAGTTCCTTCAGGTCTTCCATAAATTTAGCTTCGTCCATCTCGATGGGCTTTCCGATATGGATCAGCTTGTTCGCCGTTTCCTGAAGTCCCTCTTCCTTCATGAGCATCTCCTCATAAAGCTTCTCACCGGGACGAAGTCCTGTAAAGACGATCTTGATGTCTTCATCCGGCTTATGACCGGAAAGCAGGATCAGGTTCTTTGCGAGATCCAGGATCTTGACCGGTTCTCCCATATCCAGAACGAAGATCTCTCCACCTTTGGCATACGCTCCGGCCTGAAGAACCAGCGACACCGCCTCGGGGATAGTCATGAAATAGCGAATGATATCCGGATGGGTTACCGTGACCGGACCACCCTCTGCGATCTGCTTTTTGAAAAGCGGGATCACGCTTCCGTTGGAACCAAGGACATTTCCGAAACGAACAGCCACAAAAGATGTTTCGGAATGCTTGTCATAGGTCTGGATGATCATCTCACAGAGACGCTTGGAAGCTCCCATGATATTTGTCGGGTTCACTGCCTTGTCCGTGGAGATCATGACGAATCGTTTTACCTTCCAGCGATCCGCTGCCTGTACGATCTTCCAGGTACCGAGGACATTGTTCTTGATGGCCTCGTTCGGACTGTCTTCCATCAGCGGCACATGCTTATGGGCTGCCGCATGATATACGATATCCGGACGATAGATCTCAAAGATCTGATCCATACGCTTGGTATTTCGAACCGATGCGATAAGCACCACCAGATCCAGATCCGGATAAGTCTTCTTCAGTTCGTTCTGCACATCATAGGTGGTATTCTCGTAAATATCCACGATCACCAGCCTCTTCGGCTTGTGCTTCGCGATCTGCCGGCAGAGCTCGCTTCCGATGGATCCACCGCCGCCCGTAACAAGAACCGTCCTGTTCTCAACATAGCCCATGATGGAATCCACATTTACCTGGATCGGATCTCTTCCGAGAAGGTCGTTGACTTCCACCTCTCGCAGGTCGGAGATGCTCACCTCTCCCGTTACCAGCTGGTAGATACCCGGCATCTTCTTCAGTTCACAGCCCGTAGTCTTACATATCTCAAGGATCTCATGCACCTGCTTGGCACTGACGGAAGGCATGGCCAGAATGATCTCCTCCACGCGGTACTTTTCCGCGATTCGGGGGATATCATCACGTTTGCCCAAAACCTTTACGCCATGGATGTAGTTTCCTACCTTGCCCGCGTCATCATCGATGGCTCCGACTACCTTCATATTCAGATATTTGCTGTTTTTGATCTCACGGATCAGATCGTTTCCGCCGCTGCCCGCGCCGATGATGAGTACTCGTTTTCTTGCTTCCCGGGTCTTGGTTTCCGCCACCTGTTTCTTCACGGAGAAGAAAGTCCGGTAAAAGAAGCGGCTCATGATCACCAGGATCAGAAGGAATACAAAATACAGGATATAGTAACTTCGCGGAAGCGGTACCGTCTTCTCGGAGTTCAGTGCCATGATGACGCCCATGTTCAGCAGACTGGCCAGTCCGCAGGCAAGTGTGATATTTTTAAACTCCGTCGCGCCCGCATAACTCCATAAGCTGGAATACAGCCGGAAAAGTGCAAAAACAACAACAGCGGTAACCACTCCTACCCACAGATTCTTCAGCATGACGGAGCGATACTCCTCCGGCACCTTGGAATACTGCAGATCGAAGCGGACCAACAGTGCCAGAAAACTGGCTGCCGTGACCGCTCCTGTATCATACAGGATCAATATGATCTTTGTAATAATCTTCCTTTTACTCATTCTTCTTCATCTTCTTATGATTTTTCGCATATCGGCTCAACTTGCGACATTCTATCACTTTGTCCTTCAAATGGCAAGCAAATTATCATCCCAAAAGCGCCTTATGGATCGGATTATGGTCCGAAAGCCACTGCAGCCCGCCGTTATCAACCATCAGGTTATGATAAGAATTCGGATTCATGCAGATGGACAGTATAAACATCAGCGCCCAGATCACAAGGAGGCCCACAAGCACACCAACCGCTGCGCCGACAGCCTTATCCACGGTACCGATGATCGGAAGCGCTTTCATGACCTTCCCGACCAGAACCGTTGCTATGATCAGCAGAAGCCGTATCACAACAAACGTCAGAATACCCGCCAACACACGGACCGCTACAGTAGCAGCGGTTTTTGCGATATAACGATAGACGGTATTCACGCCCAAAGCGCGGTATCCTTCCGCATTGTTGCCGTCCAGCAGCTGCTCTGTAAGGAACTCCGGCAGTTCGATCCCACGGATCAACTCGACCTGCTCGTTCTTTGAAGGATTGGTTTCCATCATGATCTTCACGTCGGAGTCCGTGATCTGGAGTCCTCCCTCCCGTGTCTGCTGAGCACGTTCCTTCACATCGTCTGCAACCATGGAATAAACCCGTTCTTCGATCTTCTCATCCAGTCCGGTACCGTTGATCAGCCAGTCCCGCACCACCGGTGTCAGCGCAAAGGAAAGCACCAGTGCGATCACCGTAGCGAAAAGCCCCAGCACGGTACGGATCAACCCGCGGAGGTATCCGATCAGGCCAAACGCACCCAGAACACAGATTGTTGTAAAAAACAGCCAATTCATCTAGTAATCACCTTTACTCATCTTCCATGCGCAGCCCGATCCTCTCGGTCTTGCCTTCAAAGGTCACAACATACTCATTTGCGGAGGAAGTCGGGATCATGCTCCGCACCGCCGAATCAAAGGAATAACGGAACTTCACCCTTCCTTTTTTCGTGATCACCATACACTGAGTTCCGCCTGTCAGGATGATCTCGTCTTTTCCTGCATGAATATTCTCATACGCCATATTAAACGAAAAATGAATGATCTCATTTCCATGGAAATCATAGACCCGCATCAGGTAATCCGAATTCATCGACGCATCCTTCGGATGCTCGATGGTCCCGATATAGGACGAAGAATAAAAGATGCTCCGGATCTCGGTCTCATATTTGATCTCCGCCTGTTTGGCCGGTTTTTCCTTCATTCCGTAAATGAGGATCCCTTTATCCGAGAAGGCTGCAACCGTGTCATTGGTCAGAAAGACCACCTTCGCCACAAGTTCATCTTCCAGACTGAAACCGCCCACCAGACGATCCGCATTTGCATTCTGGCCGACCTCACCGAAGTTGTATGCAGCGAGGTTGTTCTTATTCTTGACACCTTCCATAAAGAAATAGCTGGTGAACAGTTTCTGCCCGTCCTCGGAGATCGCGATATCCAGCGGATATCCGCTCTTGTCGATGGACGTCTGCATCTCGTACACCGCTTTACCGTTCTTGTCATACATGTTGACATAGTTTGTGGTATCGCTTTCGAGCACGACAGTAAAGGCTCCCTGCGAAGCGACTGCAATATCCAGGATCTTGTAGGGCATCACCAGATCGCTGACCTGTCCTTCGGTATTGAAGATCCATACCGAGTTGCCGCCCTTATCCGCCACCGCCGCGTAGTTTCCGCAGGTGCTGCAGATCGGAACCTTGATATTTGCTCCCGCTGTCCAGACCGCATCCCCGTTTTCATTGATATAGGAAACACCTTCCTGGGTCAGCTTCAGCAGGTTCCCGCCAAACTCCGTATACTCCGCGTTCACTTCCAGAACCATATCCTGGCTGTGAAGCACCTTATATCCACGAAACTCCCGGATCTCCCGGTATACATACCAGACCACACCGATCACGATCAAAAGAATGGCAAGCAGCACGATCAGGCGCACCTTGCTGGTACGCTTCTTTTCACGGCGGGCCAGGTTCTCCTTCCGCAGCTCCGAATCTCCGCCGACATTGATCACATTTCCGCTTTTCCTGCGGAATGAATTGCGTGTGCCAGTATTTTTACCGGTATTTTTTTGAAAAACAGACCTTCTCTTTTTGGAAGGGCGTTCTTTCCTTCGTTTCCCCGCAGGCACCTCATCTTCAAAGTCGTCTTCTCCGAGAGATGCCGTACCGTAGTCGTCATTCCCATAGCCGGCACCTTCGTAACCGGCACCTTCATAATCGGCATTTTCATAACCGGCGCCATCGAAATAAGCGCCTTCATAATCAGCGTCTTCATATCCGGCGCCATATCCGGCGCCATAGTCTGCATCCGGATCACCATACGGCCGGCCTGCATCGTACCCTGCGGGTGCACCGGTATAATCCTCATCAGTCCCTTCATCCCAGTCATCCCGGGGTGTTACCCGAAAGACATCCCCCGGATTTCCGGAATCCGTGCCGCCTGAATATGTAGTTCCCCGATTACCCGGTCGTCTTCTGTTTGCCATTCCTGCACCTGTCCAAATGGATTGTATCGGGACGTTCCCCGTATCATTTTACAATATGATCAGGTCTGATCTGACGCCTGATCTGATGTTGATCCAGATGCCTGACCCGGCATCTGATCTGCGCTTACGATCACCATACTGATCGCCGAAAGCGCCTGCTCCGTCTGCTCCAGTTCCTTCGCAGCCGCCGCTCTCTTTTCTTTCATCTCACGAAGCGGATCTCCCCTGCGGGACTCCACCTCCGAGCGGATCTCCTCGGCTGTCTCAAGATCAAATGCCTCCAGCGCCTCTTTCTTCTCGCGCTGTACTTCCTCTTCTTCCCGCAAAACATCATCCAGCTGAGACTGCAGTTCATCCACATCATAGTGGCTCTCATCTGCATCCTCTTCCACACTACGCCTTATCTCGCGGATCCTCTTGTCATTCGTATTGAGCGCTTTACGATAGCGACGGGCAAGACGAAGTGTATCGATATGTTTTTTCTTCACCTTGACATTGATCGTAAAAACAATGATAAGAGCAAGAATGATCAGGATCGACGGGATCAGGATGCAGACCGCGGTCCTTGCACCTTCTGAGGCATCTCTGAAGAAAAAGTCTCTGACCACAAAGGTCACAGCCGCGGGGATTCCGGCAAAAATGACAAGGAAGCCAAACAGCATAAGCGCTGTATCTTTGGCGCCTTCCGGCATGAAAAGGATGTAGAACAGCTTGGTTCTTGCAAGTCTCGGAATCTTTTCCTTTCGAAACAGTCTCCGAAGTTCCTTTTCCGTGTCTTTGGAATCCTCTACATGATCTCTGGTGGCTTCCTTGATCCGGGAGTCCTTCCCGGCATCCACCTTCTTCTCCTTTTCGGATGCGACCTTTTTCTTTCTTCCCCGGATCTCTTTCAGTTTCTTATCATATCCATCCTCGATCTCATCCCGCTTCTTCTTTATTTTGGAACTGATCTCATCCCGAATGGATTTCTCCTCTGAGGAGATCTCTTTGTCCATCTGTTTCAGATTATATTTCAGTTCGGAGGCCCTTCCCAGAAGGCGGTCTTTTTCCGTTAATCCTGCCGGTTCCTGCGGCAAAAAACTATTGTTATTTTCGAAATCATTTTCTGCCATAAAAGCCCCCTGATTTTATACTTGCCATGCCGCCCTCTCCGGATGCTTCGCATCCGTCGATGTCGCGGCATTCGCCGTCTCGCTTCGCTCGATGTCGCGACATTCGCCGAATGGGCATGCAAGCATGCCCGCTCGGCTCATTGTTCGCGCATATACATCCGCTTCGATATTGCTGTGCTCGGGAGCAAGCTCCCGCACAGCATATCACGCGTCTGTGCATGGCTCATTACTCACGCGCATTTTCCGCCTGAAGGGAACGGTTCACCGCACTGATCAGCGCATACGCAGATGCCACGATGATATCATCCTGGATCCCGGCGCCCCAGTATACCTTTCCGGATTCCTTCCGCTGGATCCCGACATACGCACACGCCTGAGAATTGGATCCCCGGGTGATCGCATGCTCCTCGTAGGTGATCAGCGTATAATCGATATGGAAATGCCGCTTCAGCGCGTTGCTGATGGCATCCAGACGACCGTTTCCCTGTCCGTGATATACCTTGTGAACGCCGTTACGTTCCATGGTCAGTTCGCAGCGGATGCCGTCCACCTGCTGGAAATGGCATTCGATATATTTGATCGGCGTATCGATATTTACATAGTCCTGCTTAAAGAGGCCCACAACCTCATCCGGCTGCAGCTCCTTATGCTGACGGTCGGAGTAATCCTTGATGGTGTAGCCCACGTCCTCCTTCATGGCCTTCGGAAGCAGGAAGCCGTACTTGGTCTCCAGAAGGAAACCGATGCCGCCCTTGCCGGACTGGCTGTTGATACGGATCACGTCACCGTCATAGGTACGTCCGATGTCCTCCGGGTTCAGCGGAAGATACGGAACCGTCCACATCTGGTTGGGATCTGCCTCACGATACTTCATACCCTTTGCGATGGCATCCTGATGGGAACCGGAAAATGCCGCAAATACCAGCTTGCCGCAGTACGGCTCTCTCGGATAGATCTCCATGCCCGTCAGACGCTCATAGGTTGCCTGGATCCGCGGCATATCCGTGAAATCAAGCTCCGGATCTACGCCATGGGTATACATGTTCATGGCAAGGGTGATGACATCCACATTTCCGGTACGCTCACCGTTTCCGAAGAGCGTTCCTTCGATACGGTCTGCACCTGCGAGAAGCCCCAGTTCAGCGTCCGCCACGCCGCAGCCGCGGTCGTTATGCGGATGCAGGGACAAAACCACGTTCTCCCTGTATTTCATATTCTTGTTCATGTATTCGATCTGGCTCGCGTAGACGTGCGGCATGGACATTTCCACCGTTGCCGGGAGGTTGATGATCGCCTTCCGGTCCGGAGTGGGCTGCCATACATCCAATACGGCGTTGCAGACCTCCAATGCGTATTCCGGCTCGGTTCCGGTGAAGCTTTCGGGGGAATACTCAAACCGATAGGGTGCGCCGTCCTCGTCTGCCAGACGCTTCAGAAGCTCGGCACCGTCCGTTGCGATCTTCTTGATCTCGTCTTTTGACATCTTAAAGACCTGCTCACGCTGAGCGACCGAGGTAGAGTTATAAACATGCACGATGACATTTTTCGGATTTGCTCCGCGAACCGCCTCAAAGGTCTTCTTAATGATATGCTCGCGGGCCTGTGTCAGCACCTGAATGGTAACATCATCCGGGATCAGATCCTCTTCGATCAGTCTGCGGCAGAAAGCATACTCCGTCTCGCTGGCTGCCGGGAAGCCGATCTCGATCTCCTTGAAGCCGACACGGATCAGTTCCTTATAGAACTCGATCTTCTCGTCAAGGCTCATGGGCACGACCAAAGCCTGGTTCCCGTCGCGGAGATCCACGGAGCACCAGATCGGTGCTTTGTCGATATACTCCTTTTTTACCCAGTCGGTGGACTCCACCGGCGGCATGTAATAACCTCTTCTGTAGTGTTCGTAATTCTTCATGTTGTCAATCCTCCAATCTCCTATTCTACTATGAAATGTATGTTTTTTCAAGTTCCAGAGTCTGTGCCGCATCTTCCCTCGCCCGATCCGGATCAACCCGTTCAGGCGAAAGAAAACGCCCCCACAGGTTTCCCTGTAGAGGCGTGTTATACGCTGTACCACTCTACTTTACTCTTCCCGGCACTGCCTACCGATAAATCATATCCGGCTGCCATACCATGAAAAGCCTTGTTGCAGATACGCACCGGAGCATGTGCCCGATCGGTGTTATATCCTCCCGATATCACGGTCGGGACCCGTCCTCAACTACTCAGATCTCCTGTCTTTTCGCCTCGGCTGCTCGAAGGTCAGTTCGCGAATCCATCTCCTGTCGTCTCACACCAACCGACGACTCTCTGTAAGGTTTCCGGAATCCTACTACTCCTTGTCAACGCTTTGTCATTATCAAGTTGAATCAAACTTTACCACGCAGCCCCATGTATGTCAAGAGCGTTTTCAGATTATGATCATCAGATTTTATATCAGATCTTCATCGTCAGACAGTTGAGTCCGAGAGAATTCACGTATTTGACATCCCTGGTCATCTTGAAGACCATACGGATCCCGATGTGCTTCGTCGGATCATCCATGTCAGGCTTGGTCATCTGATAATACTTGACGGGGTCGAAGCCCACACAGTTGTCCCGGATCCGGATGATGAGCTCATCCTGCTTGCAGACCAGACGAATATCGATTTGGTTGTCCTTTCCCGCCTTAAAGCCATGGGTCACGATGTTATTTGCCATCTCCTCGATACAGAGCGCCGTGTACATCGCCTTTTTGGCCGTTACACCCTTCTCCTTGCAGAATTCTTCTGCCTCGATGGCAACCTCCTGAATGTCTTCCATGCTGCCGATCTCCATTTCCATCGCCTGACCGGGCGCCGCACCGAAGTTCTTCGGCAGACATACGAAGCTTTCACGGCTTCCGAACTTCGCCCTGCTCTTCTTCCACACCACAACGGCAATGTAGATCAGAGACAATACCTCACCGATCATGTAGAAGAACCATACACCGGTTGTACCGAACAGCGCACCGCCGATGATGACGACGAGCGCCGGGAATATCAGGTTCTGCATCACGGAAATGGATTCCGAGAAGAAAATGAGTCCGATGGACTGATAATATTTCTTAAATGCCGCGTTCATGGAGCTGACCACCAGACAGATCGCAAACATTCGCAGACCGAAGATCGCCGCGGATCGTTCCGGCGCATCCTTGGCCGCAAAGAGGCTGATGACCGGATCTGCCAGCGCCAGGAAAAAGATGGTCACAAAAAGGTTGATCACAATGGAGAAGATGGTCTGATTCCGCACGATCTCACTGAGGGAATGCTCATCCTCTTCATTGTAGGAGATGCCTGCCAGCATGAGGGACACTTCGGAGATGCCGTTACCGATGCAGTAACCGATATTGGCAATGGTGGAAACGATGGCGTAAGCCGCGACCGCAACCTCATTTCCGACGCGCATCATGGTCCGGTTGATCACATAGACCAAAAGTACCAGACTGACCTGATTGACCATCGTAGGAACCCCGCCCTGCGCGATCTCCTTAAACAGACCTTTTCCGAGACCTTTCGTACGGAATTTATAAATGCATTTCTTGCTGAAGAAATAGATGATACCGATACCCACGCCGGCAACATAGCTGACAGTGGAAGCAATTCCCATACCAAAGGTTTCTTTCTTGAACACGAAAACATTCAGCAGGTCAAACGCGATATCAAATACCATCATGCCCAGGACAGCCACTACCAGCCGCACCCGCTGCCCTGCCATCTGCAGGAACGGCACCAGGATCTGAGCCGCGATAAAGAACGGTGCACCGATAACGAAACCGATGAGATAATCCTTCGTCAGCCGGAATGCTTCGGTTCCCTTCTTTGCTCCCAGAGCTACACAGAGCGGGTCCGCAAATACCAGAACAACGATCACGCCGAAGATCGAAACCGCCGCCGCAATGATCACCGACAGAGAATAGCATCGATTGATCTTATCCTCATCTCCGGTTCCCATAGCTCTGCTGCAGACCACCTGGATCCCGCTGGAAAGCAGGCTTCCGAAGGCCGCAAAAATAAGCAGTACCGGATTCGCAAATCCGTAAGCTGCCATCGCATCGGTTCCCAGAAAGCGGCTGATCATGATACTGTCGATCACGAGACACAGCATGACCGCCATAGCAGAAATGATCTGGGATATCACCATTTGTTTAAACAGTCTCTGAATCATCGGGTCATCTCTCCTTAGCCAACAAACTACACATAAGGGAATTATACCACGCAAGCGAAAAAGGAACAAGAATTCTTTTCTTGTTCCCCGTGCTTTTTTGCGGTATGATGTAATCGTTGGCTTCTTTCGCCGATCCTCTATTAAAATAACAGGAGTTTCCTATGCCACAGATCACAAATGACTGGGCGCCGGTCTTAAAGGCCGAGTATACAAAGCCCTACTACAAAAAATTATATGATTTTGTTCATCAGGAATATGCCACACGGACAATCTATCCGCCGGCGCAGGACATCTTCAACGCCTTTCATCTGACCCCGCTTTCCGAGGTAAAGGTGGTGATCCTCGGGCAGGATCCTTACCATGAGCCCGGGCAGGCCCACGGACTCTGCTTTTCCGTGCAAAAAGGCGTGGACATTCCGCCTTCATTGCAAAACATCTACAAGGAGCTACATGATGATATCGGCTTTGAGATTCCCAGCCACGGCTGTCTCACTCCCTGGGCCGAGCAGGGGGTCCTTCTGCTGAATGCCGTACTGACGGTACGCGCCCATGCAGCAGCCTCTCACCAGAACAAGGGCTGGGAGGAATTCACGGACGCCGTGATCCGCGCCGTCAATGAGGTAGACCGGCCTGTTGTCTTCCTGCTATGGGGAGGCTTTGCCCGCGGAAAACGTTCCATGCTCAATAATCCGAAGCACCTGGTTCTGGAGGCCCCCCATCCGAGTCCTCTCTCCGCATACAGGGGATTCTTTGGATGCCGGCATTTTTCCCAGGCAAATGCATTCCTGGAAGAGCACGGCGTAAGGCCCGTGGACTGGACGCTGTAACCGTCGACAGAGCAATCGATCTAAGGCATTGTTGCCTTGACTTTTCAGGTAACATTCCCTACAATCATAAACAGAGAAAACCTGTTGAAGCGCGAAACAATACGAGGAGGTTACACTATGACTGACCAGACCAATGTTGACGTAAACCCCTTTCTTCCGGAGAAGAAGATCAAGCCTGTAAATGAACTGATCTCCGTTAAAAAAGGCTATATCAGCGGTATCAAGTATTATTACTTCATCATCATGAAGGAACGCTCCCTGTCCGAATATCCGGAGATCTATGAGGCTCTGGTGCAGTTCGGATCGAATCTGGCGGATCTTCTGGAATCCGAAAGTGCGGATGCCGTGGCAAATATGTCTGCGCTGTTCCGGACATTTTATCCTGAAGGGAATCTGCACAAGGCGTTTGAAGCCCTGCAGCTGGAGGTGGCGCTGGACGGGATCAGCGAGTGTCTGCTGAACCTGAAAAAAATGTATCATCTAAGCGGGAAGTAGGAGCCGCGCCTTCGGCGCTTTCCATCCGCGATGATACGTCCCGGCACCTGCTTCGCAGGTACGAAACATAGAAGAGGCACTGCTGCCATGCAAGCATGGCGCAGTGCCTCTTCTATGTTTCTACTGTGAATACTGCCTCACTCGCGTCCGTCCCAGCAGTAGGTGCAGAGGGATTCTTTCGGAAGTCCGGTGGCTGCGATCATATCGTCAAGCCGGTTATATGCAAGACTCGTGAAATTCAGCTGCTGACGGATCCGTTCCAGCATTCTGTGATAACGGTCGGAATCCGGATTTGCATAGTCTTCCAATACAGTTCTTGTAACTTCTTCTCCCTCTTCTTCCTGGATCACTCTTCTGGCGATCAGTTCCATCTCTGAATTGGATCTGGAGAAGTTGATGTACTTGCATCCGAACAGAAGCGGCGGACAGGCCGGACGGATGTGAACTTCCTTTGCTCCGCTGTCGTACAGGAATTCCGTAGTCTCACGGAGCTGTGTTCCGCGGACAATGGAATCATCGATCAGAAGAAGTCTCTTCCCGTTGATCAGTTCATGAACCGGGATCAGCTTCATATGCGCGATCAGATTTCGCTTGTCCTGGTGCGTCGGCATAAAGGAACGCGGCCAGGTCGGCGTGTATTTTACAAACGGCCGGGAGAAAGGCACACCGGATGCATTTGCATAACCGATGGCATGAGCGGTTCCCGAATCCGGAACACCGGCAACGCTGTCAATATCGTCCTTCGTAAATCCATCCCGCATAGCCAGCTTCGCACCGCAGGCATTTCGCATGGTCTCTACCGAAATTCCCTCATACTCCGAAGAGGGATAACCATAATAGATCCAGAGGAAGGTACAGATCTTCATTTCCTTTCCGGGCTGGGAAAGCGTTGTGATGCCCTCCGGGGTCATGACCACAATCTCACCTGGGCCCAGTTCCCGTACCGGACGATAGCCCAGATTCAGATACGCAAAGGATTCAAACGTTGCGCAATATCCGGTCTCCTTCTTTCCGATCACCAGCGGTGTCCGGCCATAACGGTCGCGGGCACAGTAGATGCCCTTTGGGGTAAGCAGCAGGATCGTCATGGATCCATCGATCATTTCCTGCGCATATTTGATCCCATCCACCAGATTGTCTTTTGTGTTGATGAGCGTAGCCGTAAGTTCGGTCTTGTTAATGTCTCCGCCGCTCATCTCCAGAAAATGGGTATGATCCTTCTGAAAGATCAGATCCACCAGTTCATCCGTGTTATTGATCTTTCCGACCGTTAAGATCGCATATGTTCCGTGATGAGAACGGACCAGAAGGGGCTGCGGATCATAATCGGAGATCGAGCCGATTCCGATATTTCCTTCCATCTCTTTCAGATCCGCATGGAATTTACTCCGAAACGGAGAATTCTCGATGTTATGGATCGCACGGTTAAATCCGTTCTTCCCGTATACCGCAAGTCCGGCACGACGTGTGCCCAGATGTGAATGATAGTCGGTGCCGTAGAAAAGATCAAAGACGCAATCCTCTTTCAGTGCTGCTGCAAAAAATCCACCCATACTCCGCTCCTTTTTATATTCGATACTTCGCACGCAAGCGTGCTCCGTATTTCATGCGCTTACATTGCCAGCCATACACCTTACACTTGGTTATCAGTTTCGCGCTTCTGTTCAAATGATAAAAATAACCGTCCGGCATATCGTCCTGCGGGCGCAATGCTGAACGGTTATCATTATGATGTATAAATTGCAAAATGTAAACCCGAAATTTTGACGCTTTGCAGCCAAAAAACTATGCACTTTTCACATAGTTTCAGGCTCCGGTCTCATCCGTATGCAATCCGAAGAAGGTCCTCCTGTCGATGGCGTCGTAAGAATTCCTCAGTTCATCGATGCACTGCAGCTGTTCCTTCGGCACATTGACATACATATCTTCCATGGAGATCTCGGTCTCGCCGGCATTCAGGGTGATGGTCTCATCCAGCTCGTTGTACGGTTCCCGGATCAGGATCTGACGAACCGCTTCCGAGAAATAAGGCATGTTCTTCGGCAGAGAAATGATCCTCTGCATCTCAAGGAACGAAAGTCCTTCCTTCTTCAGCTGGCAAAGCTGCTTCTTGGCGATCTTTTCGGTTGCTCCCTGAACAAAGGACTGGGCAGCCCGGCGCATGATATCCTCACGAACCTCATTTGCAGGGGATACGAACATCATGTTCAGTTCCTGCAACGTGATGGGATTTGCCGAGAAGGCCGACGCGATCAGCTTCTCCGGTGCAAATCCGCCGATGCTGATCAGCAGGTTCCGGTAGATCTTCTCCATCTCCTGACGCACCGGAACGACTCTGCCGTTGTCGATATCCGCCTCATGGTTCATCATCATATTGATGAGGCTCTTTTTCATGTCCTCGATCTTCTCTTCCGTCACGTAGTCGGAAGGCAGATACTCATGCCGGACAGCATTTTTCATCATGTAGCTGATGACATTTTTACCGCTTAGCGCAAGATCCTCTACGGAATTCCAGAGATCCTGGTCAAACCGTGAGAAAGTATCCACGATCTGCTCCGCACGATGACGCAGCATACGGACCACATCACCAAATACATCCTGATCATTCAGGCCTTCCCGGATTGCCTTCCGCTCTGTCTCCAGGATCTGTCTCGTGCATGCATCGTAATACCCCTTCTCCGTCTCACGTTTTGCGGACGGGAATGCGAAGAACCTCTTGGACACGATCTGCAGGATGGAATCAATGATGCGCTGGTTTTCCCCGCTTTCCATGGGAGTGCGGCACATTTCTTCCAGCACCTTTGCTTCCGCAACCATACCGGTATCCGCAGTCACGCCCTCGAACCCTGCTGCACCGATCATCTGAACGGTAATAAACGGTCCGTAGGTATGCAGATACTCCTGAATATTTCTCTCCAGAGAGGACAGCATACTGTTCTTGATGGACTTGACGATCACCGGCACTTCACGCATGAAGTTATCCAGCTGCCGCGGCACGGAACCGCGGAACTCATCCTCGCCCTTCTTGATCTGCTTATAATTCGGCCGCTGGAAAGAAGCCACCTTGATCAGACCATTTGCCTGCAGGCGGATCTCATCCCCCGGCGCACCTTCCAGAAACTCACGGATCTCACCGAAACTCTCCCGCATATCCGCCATCATCTTCCGGTCATCCTGAACCAATTCATGAAGACGCTTGTAAGCTTCTTTAAATACCTGGAACTCACAGATATTCTCGATCTCACGGATCGGGATCCGATAGTCGGATTCATTTAATACCTTAAACAGACGGGAACCTGCCTTATCAAAGAACGCATCCCTCATCAGCATTTCCGTTCCCTCTTCCCTGCGGCTGCCGACATACTTTACGCAGGTCAGCTTATACAGGAAATACGCGATATCACTGTAGATCACATGCTCCGGAAGGTATCCCTGATCATCCTCTTTTCCGGATACCAGCATACAGGAGTCGAAGATATTCTCTTTCATGGAGAGACGATGTGCACCGCTCTCAAACGTATAACTCTCTCCACGTTCCGTGAGAGTCATCAGGTTCTCCAGTTCCTTCAGCGTAGCAAATGCATTTGCCTCAAGCACGCTCCGCTTTCCCCAGTCCAGAGCCGCGTTTGCGAAGAGAACATCCGGTGTCAGAAGACATCCGCCGATCCGGAAATTATGCCAGTGCTTTGATCTCGCATACGCGCGGATATTGTAAGCCACATCTGCCAGGATACCGCTGCCGGTACCTCCGCCCAGGCCGCTGATGATCATAACATCCAGCTTTCCGCCCTGGGAACGATTGTATACTTCATCCAGTTTCTCAAAAAGAAGGATCCGCATGTCCTCGTACGCATTCGAGAACATCAGACGACCGATCTGACGGTTTCCCCTCGCACCGTCTCTGCCGATTTGCATCGGTGGGAAATCCGGACGCATCCATTTGGCCAGTGTACTCTGTACCGGGCCTTCCGGCGTTCCGCTTTCCAGGATCGTTTCCAGATTCGGACGGTAGATACTGATCACCTCAAGAGCATTCAGGCCCACTCCTTCTCTGGAATCCTGGATCGTCGCTTCCATCTGCGGAATATCAGAATCGATGAGAAGAAAATGGACATTATCCTCCTGTCGGATCTTGCCCTGCATCATCTTCTTATACGCGGTAACGCACTGCCGTCCAACCCCACCAAGTCCGATCAGAAGAAAATCCCCGTAAAACTGGTTTTCTTCCTCTGCCCTGTTCAGGATCCGGATCTGCCGTAACTTACTGAACTCTTCCTTTTGTGTATCAATCAGAATCATAATCTGTCTTCTCCTATAGTCTTCTCCGACAGAAGTATACCCCCTGCGCCATTCCTGCCGGAAAACAATATTTAGGGGTTTTCTCCCCTTTCCGCACCATAGATAGCATGATTATAACACATTCTGTACAAATATACCATATTAAACTGTACATTTTATACGATTTATATAACACCAAAGTACGTATTACGGTTCCTAAAACAAAAAAAATCCCCACAAACCCTTTTTTACAAGGATCTGTGGGGTGTTTGATGAAGCAGGGGATGAGAGAATCGAACTCCCACCAAAGGTTTTGGAGACCCCTATCATACCATTTGACCAATCCCCTATGCCGCAGTCTCTCTCGACCACAACGCATAGTGTACATGAAAAGCATCCTTTTGTCAACAGAAAAAAAGAAAAGGACGGGCAGCTTTTTTGAGTTTTTTGAACTGTCCCGTCCTCTTCTTATTTATGAATTCGTAATTCAGAATTCAGATCTAGAACTTGCCTGCCTTTGCAGCCTCTTCGATGGATACAGCGGTAGAAACCGTCATACCTACCATCGGGTTGTTACCTGCACCGATCAGACCCATCATCTCAACGTGAGCCGGAACGGAGGAGGAACCTGCAAACTGTGCATCGCTGTGCATACGGCCCATGGTATCGGTCATACCGTAGGAAGCCGGACCTGCAGCCATGTTATCCGGGTGAAGGGTACGTCCTGTACCACCGCCGGAAGCTACGGAGAAGTACTTCTTACCTGCCTCTACGCGCTCCTTCTTGTAGGTACCTGCAACCGGATGCTGGAAACGTGTGGGGTTGGTGGAGTTACCTGTGATGGAGACATCAACATTCTCCTTCCACATGATGGCCACACCTTCCTGAACATCGTTTGCACCGTAGCAGTTAACCTTTGCACGCGGAGACTCCGGATCCTTGGAGTAGCACTTGCGGAATACTTCCTCTACCTCACCTGTGAAGTAGTTGTACTTTGTCTCAACATAAGTGAAACCGTTGATTCTGGAAATGATCTGTGCAGCGTCCTTACCCAGACCGTTCAGGATAACGCGGAGCGGTTTCTGACGAACCTTGTTTGCCTTCTCTGTGATACCGATCGCACCTTCAGCAGCTGCGAAAGACTCGTGACCAGCCAGGAATGCGAAGCATTCTGTGTCCTCTTCCAGAAGCATCTTGCCCAGGTTACCATGACCCAGACCTACCTTACGGCGGTCAGCTACGGAACCGGGGATGCAGAATGCCTGAAGGCCGATACCGATGGCTGCCGCTGCATCTGCCGCTCTCTTGCAGCCCTTCTTGATAGCGATGGCAGCACCTACGGTGTATGCCCATTTTGCGTTCTCGAAGCAGATGGGCTGAATACCCTCGATCAGATGATAAACATCGATGCCTGCTGCATCTGTGATCTCTTTACACTCCTCGATGGAGTTGATCCCATACTCCTTTAATGCTGCAAGGATCTGGGGCTCTCTTCTCTCATAAGATTCAAATAATGCCATTTTCTAATCCTCGCTTTCTTATTCTTTTCTGGGATCGATCAGACGTACAGCGTCAGCTACACGTCCGTACTGTCCGGATGCCTTATCTACAGCTGTCTTCGGATCGTCACCTGCCTTGATGAAGTCCATCATCTTGCCGAAGTTGATGTACTTGTAACCGATGATCTCGTCGTTCTCATCCAGAGCAACGTGTGTGATGTAACCGTCTGTCAGCTCCAGGTAACGCGGACCCTTGTCCAGTGTACCATAGGTTGTACCAACCATGGAACGAGCGCCCTTACCCAGATCCTCAAGACCTGCACCGATCTGAAGGCCGTCTTCAGAAAATGCACTCTGAGTTCTTCCGTATACGATCTGCAGGAACAGCTCACGCATAGCGGTGTTGATGGCATCACATACAAGGTCTGTATTCAGAGCTTCCAGAACAGTCAGCCCCGGAAGGATCTCAGCTGCCATAGCTGCGGAATGTGTCATACCGGAGCATCCGATGGTCTCCACCAGAGCCTCCTGGATGATACCGTCCTTCACGTTAAGAGAAAGCTTGCAGCAGCCCTGCTGCGGAGCACACCAGCCGATACCATGCGTATAACCGGAGATGTCTTCAACCTTCTTTGCCTGTACCCACTTTGCCTCTTCCGGGATGGGTGCAGCACCATGATGTACCCCCTGTGTTACAGGGCACATGTTCTTCACTTCTGTTGAGTAAATCATATGGTCCTCCTTTATGTTTTGTTTGGGCATACGCCCACTAACTTATAGTTTATTCGTTCCCGACGTATTTCGCAAGAAAAATTTGATAAAAAATTTGATAATTCATGCGTTTTCACACCACTCAAATCACCCTGCACACCACACACCCATGCGGCGCCAGCCTCTTCCGGGGCTTTCCATCCATACACAGGATCCTCTCCCCTGTCCAGAAATCAATGCCGTAAATATCCGTCTCGAAATTATCCGTCAACAAAATATCCGTCAGCACATCCATATCCTGCTCCACCTCACGTTCCTCATCCGACAGATTGAACAGCGCCAGGAAATGCTCTCCGGTCTTTTCATTCACCGCTTCCCAAACCGCTTCCTCCTCCGACCGACGGATCTGATGCGGCTTTGCATCCGGGGTAAGCATGGAGAGGACCGCCCGGTTTGTAAGCAGGGACACCGTAAAATCATCCATCAGCGGCAGCTCACTTCCGATCATCAGCGGAGATCCGAAGAGACACCAGAGGGTCAGCATGGTCCTCTGTTCATCCCGTGTCAGATTGCAGGTCCAGGGATGACCGAAGCCCTTCCCCAGAGATCCGATGGGAAGCATATCGCAATCCGGGAAGCATCCCACCGACACATGTCTTTGCCAGAGTTCGCAGCGGCGGAACATATCCTTCACCAGCGGCCACTGATCCCAGAGATCGTCAGTGATCCGCCAGAGATTGGCATAGGTTTCATAATGCCAGGCCTGCTCGATCAGCGCCGGCCCCGGGGAGAGCGACAGCACGATGGGGCGCCCGCATTTCTGAATGGCCGCCGCAATCATCTCGATCTCATGGCGCCCGGAATAGGGATCATGGGGATAGGCGTTGGTATTGCAGATATCATCACATTTGACGTAGTCCACACCCCAGGAGGCGTAAAGTTCAAAAACGGAATCATAGTACGCCTGCCCGGCGGCAGTATCCCTTACCCCGTACATATCCGGGTTCCACCGGCAGATGGAGGAAGGGTCCGCGATATCGTCCGCAGTCAACGCCGTGCCCAGCACCGGCATATGGGCATGGGCTGCATTCCGCGGGATTCCTCGCATGATATGGATCCCGAACTTCAGCCCTCTGTCATGCACATAATCCGCCAGTGGCTTAAACCCTGCGCCTCCCGCAGAAGACGGAAACCGCTCCGGATCCGGGAAGAGTCTGGCGTGGTCATCCATTTCCAATTCGGAGAACGGGATATACTGGTAAGTGTCCCTCCGGCTTCCCGCACCGTGTGCGTACCACTGGATATCCACCACCACGTACTCCCAGCCGAATGCCGCCAGATGCTCCGCCATATAATCCGCATTCCGTTTCACATCCGCTTCCGTAACGGTCGTGTCATAATAATCATAACTGTTCCACCCCATGGGCGGCGTAACTGCAAATGTATTCTTGTTCATCAAAATATCCTCCGGTGATAAACAGGAGCGAAGAACCCGGCCTTCCAGATCAGCCCAAACGATTCATCGCTCCCATAGATAATCCTTATTCCACCATCTTGCACGGCTCGTACCGTACCCTGAGCCGTGGAAGCTCCGGCAGCTTTGTATAATAATTCGTTGCCCAGTCTTCTTCCTCCGTTTCCGGATTCTCACCGTCCGCCGGAGGCGCAAAGATCAGGATTCGGATCTCGTCTCCCTCAGCCACAGGCTTTGCATCTTTTCCGAAAAATGCCGGCATGGCATCGATCACGGTCACGCCCGGGCGTTTGTAGAACCATCTGTCATTGACCGAAATCATCAGGTTCGATTCCTTCGGGCAGGCAAGCTCAAAGAAGACCGGCATCCCCTCCAGGGTCAGCTTCATTTCGATACCGTCAGCATCCTCCGCGCCACCCCAGCGCATACCCAGATTACACAGGTTTTCGGGAAGCCAGTCATTTACGGGAGGCTCCGGGTCCTCCGGACCCACCGCCCTGAACACTGTCTCCGTCTTTTCGATGCCCGGCTGAAAGAACGGTCTCCGCAGAACCTTCTTATAATCCTCCATCAGTGGTTGCTCGATGCCCACCTCCGGACAGTTGGGATCCTCCATTTCCAGTCCCAGCCGTCCACGGTCGCGGAACTGGTACATGGACAGACTGTACTGCCAGTCCGGACGTTCCATTTCCATATAGTCGGCAAACCGGAGCAGGCTTTCTCCCTGTGCCACGGGTCCCGTCACATCCCCGTCAATATTGAACTCCGACGCGGAGAACGGCCGCTGCCGTCCGTCTCCGATCTCCGTCAGGCGGCGCACGGTCTTATCCACATTGGAAAGATACTCAGAGAGCTTCTCCGCCATAAAACTGCGGTCACCCTTCTCACAGATATCAAAGGGCCATCCGAAATGAAGTGCAAAATATTTGTCCGCGGACCACACATCGGCGATCCGGTATGCCTCCCGGAATTCTTCTTCCTTCGGAAGTTTTCCGTCCGGTGTCACGATGCCGGAGCAGAAGATCATATCCACATTCGGAGCCTCCTGCTTCACGATCTTTGCGAAGCGGACGAAGAAATCGCCGATCTCCTGATAGCTGTATCTCCGGTTGTGCGTAAACCAGGTTCCGGCACATTCGTGATTAACACGAAGGCGCATACGTCCGAAGGTCCGAAGATCCCGGGCGATGGCCGAGATCTGCTCATCCGTTATGGCACAGTCCGTAGTCAGCGTCAGAGTCACATCCTGTCCATGCCTGCGGATATCCCGCATCTGTTCAAATGGCTGCGCCAGGAGACTTCCGCCGATGCCTCCGCCATACGGGAAATAATCATCATAGGGATAATCCCACTGTCCATGGACCTCCATGTCGGGATGAGCCTCGCTGCTGCGGGCCGGCCACTCCCTGTCATTCGGATAATAGGTATACATGAGACCGATATTCCGATGCGGACGTCCGAGGCGCTGCAGGATATAGTCCTGGCTTACATATTCGCCCCGCTCACTGCCATCGCCCAGATCCAGCGCACAGGTTGCCGGCACAAGCCGCACAAAACTTATCTCTGTCACCTCATCCAGCCCGAACCGGCCGGTATCAACTTTCAGTTTTTGGATATCCATAAATTGCTCCTTATTCCATACTTCGCGCCTACGCCATAGTGACAGAATACCGTAATTCATCCGTTTCGGTCTATCGGAAAAACACGACATGAACTACCGACAATATTTGATGATACGGTCACATTGCACACGAAGTTTGCGTGCTGCGTATCATCAACCGGAGGCCAAAGGTCGCAAATCAGGTTGACCTCGTACCGTTTTCCCTCGCCTCCGCAGCTGCCGTGGATTCTCCGGGGATGATCCCGTCAAACTTCGTAAGCCGCTCCCCTGTCTCTGCCTCGATCACCGTTTTCTCCGGATCCACCTTTGTCGGATCCAAAATCAGCTTGTCGATCCGCGGTGCGCGGATCCTCCCGCCGAGAGGATTGATCACGCTGTCAATGGGGGTTACCGACTCCACATCTACCGTGGCATACTCAAACGCCAGGCTGGTGTTCTCCAGCCGACAGTTCACCAGCTTCAGCTCCTCGATATAACACATCCCCTGCAGACTCTCGATGGTGCAGTTGACAAATGTGATCCGCTTCGAATTCCATCCGATGTACTCCGCACGGATCTCCGAATCGTACACCGTGATCTCCTCCGCGTTCCAGAAGCAGTCCTTGGTATGCAGGACTGAATTCCGGATCTCCACATTTTTGCAGCCGTCAAAACTGTATTTTCCTTCCAGTGTCAATCCGTTGATCTTCACATTCTCACAGTTCATCAGGAAATAGTCACCCCTGGCATATACCCGATCCAGGGACACGTCCCGGCAGAACCAGAGTGTCTCCACCGCCTTCGGGAAACGAACGTCCGTGATCGACACTCCGTTACACCGGCGAAGTCCCTTCGGACCTTCATAGTCACAATCCGAAAGTGAAACATTCTCTCCGTACCAGATCGCAGCCCTGCAGGTATCCGCAAAAAAGGTCTTGCATATCTGTACATTCTTCGCATACCACACCGGGTACCGCCCGAGGAAACGGGTATCCGTGATTTCCAGATCCGCCGTCTCCTTAAAGGGGGACTCTCCCACATCAAAACTGCAGTCCTCGATCCGAAGCCCCGTTTCCCCGAAGAACGGACGTTCCTCCGTAAAGTTTTTTCCTGAAATCGTTTTTTTCGTGATTCTTTTTTCCATATATCTCACCCTTTTTTCTCCACGGCGGAGCAAGGGACCGATCCGCCCCCCGCACACATTCGCGTGAAATCCGCTTGTAAGAGCCGCTTATTTGATATAAAATAACACTATGTAACACATTTGAAAGGACACTTTTGAAAGGACATTTTGTATGAATCCATATATGAAGACAGCAAATGACCTTGCCGCGGATAATCTCATCACCCATGTCGGCGGTCCTTTCGGCGCCGTGGTGGTGAAGGACGGCGAAGTGATCGGACAGGGTTCCAACCATGTCATCGCCCGGCACGATCCCACCGCACACGCAGAGATAACCGCGATCCGAAATGCCTGCGAAAATCTGGGCACCCACGACCTCTCCGGCTGCACGGTGTACACCTCCTGCTATCCCTGCCCCATGTGCCTCTCGGCCATCATCTGGGCTAACATCCGCGAAGTTTATTACGGAAATACCAAAGAGGACTCCGCAGCCATCGGATTCCGGGATGACATGATCTACAGCTATCTGGACGGTCTGACCAAAGGGTCGGAGGACGTCGGCACACTGGCGCTGCATCCCATGGATCGGAAGGAAACCATCAAAACGTTCCGTGCATACGCCGCACAGGAAGATAAGACGGTATACTAAGGAGACTGATTATGAAACTGCTTGAAGAACGGATCCGAACCGACGGCCGCATCTATCCGGGCAACATCCTGAAGGTAGACGGCTTCCTGAATCATCAGATCGATGTTACGCTGATGGACAGGATCGGCGAGGCATTTTATAAAAAATACAAGGATTGTGGCATCACCAAGGTCCTGACCATCGAAGCCTCCGGCATCGCCATCGCCTATGCTGCGGCGCGCTGCTTCGGTGTTCCTCTTCTCTTTGCAAAAAAATCCCAGAGTCTGAACCTGGGAAATGATCTCTATGTGGCAAAGGTCCACTCCTTTACCTACAAAAAGGATTATCAGGTCATTCTCTCGAAGCGGTATCTCTCTTCCGAGGACCGGGTTCTGATCGTGGACGACTTTCTGGCCACAGGAAATGCCATGCTGGGCCTGACGGACCTCTGCAAGACGGCCGGTGCGTCCGTTGCCGGGATCGGCATCTGCATCGAGAAGGCCTTCCAGAGCGGTGGAAAAGAGCTCCGCGACATGGGATTTTCCGTTACATCTCTGGCCATGATCGATCACATGACCGATGACGGAGATATCGTGTTCCGTCCGACCGAAGAACCATAACCTCTCTCTCCCGGTCGAATCAATCGAATCAAACGGATCACTGATCATAAATAATATGATCATATTATTTCCGATCGAGTCCACAAGGTGCTTATTTCCGAAATTTCAATGTGTGACAGACCGCGCATAACAGACATACGGGGAGGAAACTCAGACATGTCTGCAGAAAAGAAAAACCAACCCGATATCGCAAATATTTATCAGATCGACGGCCGCGTTCCCGTCGGCCGTGCGATCCCCTACGGACTTCAGCATGTGTTGGCCATGTTCGTGGCGAATCTGACACCGATCACATTGCTGGCCGCCCTGGCTCAGCCCGCCATATCCGATGCGAACCTCGGCAAGCTGATCCAGGACGCCATGTTCATCGCCGGGATCGCCACACTGCTCCAGCTCTATCCGGTATGGAGGATCGGTTCCAGACTCCCCATCGTCATGGGCGTCAGTTTCACCTTTGTGTCCGTGCTGGGCGTTGTCGCCGCAAATTACGGCTACCCCGTCATGATCGGCGCCGTATTGGTGGGCGGTCTTTTTGAAGGCCTGTTGGGGCTTCTCATACGAAAGGTACTTCGATTTATACGTCCCATCGTTCCTGCCACGGTTGTCTGCGGAATCGGTCTGTCTCTCTTCTCCGTCGGTGTCCGTTCCTTCGGCGGCGGCTACACAGAAGATTACGGATCTCCTGAGAATCTTCTCGTGGGAGGCGTAACACTCCTGGTCTGCCTGATCTGGATGACACAAACCCGTGGATATCTTCGTTCTCTTGCAGTTCTGGCCGGCCTGCTTGTAGGTTACTTCCTGGCCGCCTGCCTTGGCATGGTGGATTTCAGCAAGATCCTGGACGGCGGCATCGTTACGGTTCCGCATTTCCTGATCTTTACACCGGAATTTCGGTTGGGCCCCATCCTGTCCGTCTGTGTCGTCTATCTGGTTTCTGCCACGGAAACCATCGGTGATACCTCCGCTCTTGCGGTCGGAGCTTTGGGCAGAAATGCCACCGAGAAGGAAATCTCCGGCGCACTGGCCGTTGACGGTTTTGCTTCTTCCGTGTCTGCGCTGTTCGGATGTCCGCCCATCACCTCATTCTCGCAGAATGTCGGTCTGGTCTCCATGACGAAGGTCGTAAACCGTTTTACGATCATGACCGGAGCTGCGATCCTGGTACTGGCCGGATTCTTCCCTCCCATCGGATATTTCTTTTCCACCGTTCCGCAGTGCGTTCTGGGCGGATGTACCATTCTGATGTTCGGACAGATCTTCGTATCCGGCGTCATCATGCTGTCCCGCTGCGGTTTCAGTCAGAAAAATATCACCATCGCCGCCCTCTCTCTGGCTCTTGGCGTCGGTACTACCGCCACCTCGGAAGCCGGGATCTGGGACAATGCTCCGGAGATCGTTCAGGATATCTTCCGCTCCAATGTGGTGGCTGTCGTCTTCGTGGTTGCACTTCTTCTGTCCTTCCTTTTGCCGGATAATATGGACAGCCCGACCAGGAACAAACGGCTGGTGAAGACGGATCCAAAAAACCTGCCGGAACAGCCAGAGAAAGAAGATTCTGATTCAAACCAGGCAAAGCAATAAAGTAAACATACAAATCATACCTCACGCATTTTCCTGAGTTCAGAGGCCGCCAGAGGAATTGCCAGGCAGATGGAACATACATCCGCAACCGCCTGTGCCATTTCCACACCCGTCAGCCCTAAGAAGATGGGGAGAACCAGGATCGCGGGAATGAAGAACAGTCCGTTCCTGGCGGATGCCGTAACGGAAGCCTTTACACCCTTTCCGATGGACTGCAGCATCATGTTGATCATGACCGTAGTGGCCAAAAGCGGAAGCGTCGCAGCCTGATACCGAAGCGCTGCGCTTCCCACCTCCACCACCGCCGGTTCATCCCGGAAGATCCTTACGATATCCGGCGCGAACAGGATACACACGGCCGAAACCACCACCAGAAATACCGTTCCCCACCGAAGGCAGAACCAGAAGCCCTGACGCACCCGGTCTTTTTTCCCTGCTCCGTAATTGAACGAACATACCGGCTGATAACCCTGTCCGAACCCGATCAGTGCCGAGGACAGCATCATGAGGACACGGGTCACGATGGACATGCCTGCGATAGCCGCCTCCTGTCCGTACTCTCCTGCAGCACGGTTCAGCAGGACCGTGGCGATGGCTGCCATACCCTGCCGTACCAGAGACGGAAATCCCCCATTCAGCACCTGTCCGATGTAATACCCGTTGATATGGATGTTCCGGAAATGCAGCTTGATATTCTCTCCTCTGCGGCTTCCTGCCAGTAGTATGATAAAACTGAAAGCCTGTCCGGAAATGGTGGCCAGAGCCGCGCCCCGCACTCCCATATCGAATCCAAGGATCAGAAGCGGATCCAGCCCCACATTGATCACCGCGCCTGCCAGGAGTCCTACCATGGCATACATGGCCGCTCCCTGGAAGCGGAGCTGGTTATTGATCACAAACTGACACATCATAAAAGGCGCACCGATCAGGATGATCCGGGCATACTGCATGGTGAGGTCCAGAGTTTCTTCCGTTACATCAGAGGAAGCCAGAAACTCCGTCAAAGGTCTGAGAAAGACCGTCCCCAGCGACAGTACCAGCAGCCCTGTCAGAAGCGCCAGGGCAAAGCCGGTGGAAGCCATTTCCGAGGCTTCCTTCTTCTTACCCGCGCCAAGCATCCGGGACAGGAAGTTGCCGGAACCATGTCCGAACATGAACCCCAACGCCTGGATCACCGCCATCATCGGGAACACGATCCCGACTGCCGCCGTCGCCTGGGTCCCCTTGTCCGGGATCTGCGCCACGAAATACGTGTCTGCCATATTATAGAGACCGGTCACAAGCATGCTGATGATCGTCGGAACCGCAAGCCGCATGATCAGCTTCGGAACCGGCGTTTCCGTCATCATGGTGTAACGATCCGATTTTTGAGTTGATTTAATCATAACAGTCTCTTTGCCGATGATCGTCCGTAAAAAACATGTCATTCCGAGGCTGCCAGACCGAAGGATCCCTTCACGTTCCCCAGGATTCTTCGCACTCCGTGCTCAGAATGACATGTTGTTTTTTATCTGAAGTAATACCTCACCTCGCCTTATTCTTCCGTATCGACTAGGGACGCATAATAGCGGGCGCTTTCCTTGCGGACTTCTTCATCGCGGATGGTGAAGATATCATCGAAATTCTTCAGCATCAGTTCCACGATATAACCGGACACGGCACCCTTCTCGATGCTTTCGGCAAGGGCCTTCATTACGCCCTCTTTTTCCACACTCTGACGATACGCACGCGCCTCCCCCAGTGCGGAGAACATATCCGCTACTGCCAGGATCTGTGCCCCCATGGGAATATCCTTGGCACGGAGGCCGAAGGGATAACCATAGCCATTCAGTTTTTCATGGTGCAGAGCTGCCCAGCGTCCGATCTGCTCGAAGCCCGGAAGATCCTTCAGCAGCAAATGAGTGTAATACGCATATTCCTTTACGACATTGAACTCTTCATCCGTCAGCTTATCACCCTTTTCCAGAATGTTCTTCGGAACCTTCAGCTTTCCGATATCATGAACATATCCGGCGATCAGCATCATCTTGCACTCATCCTCGGACATACCCATGATCTCTGCAAGTCGAACAGAAGAAACCGCCACACCCACGGAATGAGCCGCCGTATAGGAACTGCGGAAATCGATCACACGGGACATAAAGCGCGCCAGCTGGATGGATTCATCCAGCGACAGATCCATACCATCCGGAATGTAGGTCAGCACGACCTCCGGCTGATGCAGAAGATCCATCCAGATGAACTCGATTTTTGCCACACGCAGGAAACACTCAACCGCCCAGGTCTGAAGCTCCTTGCCCGCCTTATTTGAAATGGTCTCACAGATATCTTCCACCTGATTCAATGCCGCATCATCCTGACGAAGCAGTTTGGATACTCTCCTCGACAGATCGATGATCTCTGCAAACCGTGCCTCCTTGGAAAGCACCTCATATGCCGGATCCCCCTGCTGCTCTGCCTGTCCCGCCTGGAACATCCGCCGGACAAACTGAAGCTGGTTCACATCACCGACAATATTAAGTCCGGCTGCGGACAGTTCCTGAAAACTGTATTCCTTACCCTCCGCAGGAACGGGAAGGATGACGCTTCCGACATCATACATCAGCGCATCCCAAATGATCTCGATCCGATCTTCCTCCGGATAACCGAGTTCATTCGCCATCCGATAAGCCAGATACGCCGTCTGCTGCTGATGCTTCGGTGTTCCTTCTGCCAGCAGGTTCAGTGCATTTGCAAAGACCCCTGCGATCGCACGCTTGCTTGTAAACTTCTTCTCCATCTTGCCCCCTATCCGATTCTTCCCCCTGCAGGACCCGAATGTCAGCACATAATAACAACGCCGATTATTCCTGATTATTCCGACCGGGAAAGACCGTTTCTTTATCGTATAAAACCTCTGCATATCATTATACCAAAAAAAGAATGATATTACACGTTTTTTTTCATGGGATTTAGAGGATGTGCACAGTTCATTTTTCGAAAAGAAAGCGGCGCCGGGTTCCCCCGACGCCGCGATACTGTTTATTTGCTTCGTATAAAACTATTTCCAGTAACCCTTGGCATTGAATTTGTAGGACTTTCCGTCGATCACAAGGGTTTCGTTCTTTGCATACCAGCCACTGGTATCACCGAACCACCAGCCGTTCTTGTCCTGGTGCCAGCTTCCCTTCGGCTTGTAGCTCCAAACCATGTCCTTGCCGATCCAGTAATAGCCCTTTACCCATTCATTTTTAGCCGCATAACCGTTCGCCTTGAAGTAATACCATTTGCCGTCGATCATCGCCCAGCACTTCTTCAGATACGTGCCATCCGGAAGCTGATACCAGTATCCCTTGGAATCCTTCTTCCACTTCGCCTTGCCCTTGCCGTCGTACGCACCGGTCTTGGTCAGGTAGTATCCGTCACGATAGCACTCGCTCTCCATGTAACCGTTCTTGCCGAAATAGTAGTCCTTGCTGTCGATCCTCTGCCAGCAGTTCTTTGCACACCAGCCGGAGGTATCTGCGAACCAGGTACCCTTGGAATTGCTCTTCCAGGAACCCTTGTACTTATACGTCTGCGTACCGTCCTTATTGTACCATACGCCCTTCACCCATTCATTCTTGTACGGGTATACGACCTTCTTTGCCTTATATATGTTTTTCAGGGTTACCTCAGTTTCCTCATCCTCAGCAACCACCACTTCATCTGTCGCAAGGATCGACTTCGCCTCTACCAGGTCATAACCGGAAACTGCCACCGAATCCTCATCCTCGAACACCAGATATCCGCCCACCGGAAGGTTTTCAAATACGACCGGCGTGCCCGGCTTGATGGCGATCCAGATCTTATCTTCATTATCGATCACCGTACCGTCAAGGCCGTAGTAGGATTCATCGTCCAGATTTGCCAGAGCGATCTTTACGTTCTTCGGCGTTGCGCCTTCTGCGAGCAGACTCACCTTGATGGATCCCTTTGCAAAGCCTTCTCCAGGTTCAAAATGAATCTTTACCGTCGTATTAAGTGTATCCTCTCCGATCTTTTGACCCTGCTCGTCAAGATGGATCGCTTTAATGGTAACATCTGTGAGAAGCGTGAACACTCCGTCAAATTCCTTGTCCGGTTCCTTTGTGATCGTTACCTTGACACCGGAATCGGTATTTGCAAATTCAACAAAATCCGGTTCATCCACATTTTCAACACTGACGCCGCTTACCGTAGATGTCATGGATCCGCCTTCATCCGCGATCGCCATACCGTTGATATAGAACTCCATCGCATCCGGTGTGTAGACTACATCCTGTCCGATCAGTGTTTCCATGGATACATCTTCGGAAGTATAGGCAGCTGCGAACGGGAAATCTACCCAGACAGTTACCTCATCCGAAAATCTTCTGTCTTCCAGTTTTTCATCCACTGCCTGTGCGCCGGTATACTTGATCGTATACAGACCCGGCCGGTCAAACCATACATCGTAAATGTTTCCGTCATTGTCCTGCCGCTCCATATAGACCGCCGGAGCTTCACTGCCGTCTTCATACGTAATAACCAGATCCTCGATCTCCTCCGGATCTATGATCTGAACCAGCTGTCCGCTCGAATCTCTCCAGGCAAAGATCACCGAGATACCGCTGTTTGCAAAGACACCGTCCAGATGATCACGCATATCTTCATCCGCCATGAGGGTGTACGGATTCGGATATCCGATGGTGAAACCGTAACGCTCTTTCTCAAAGTACCAAAAATTCATGCGTTCGTCTTCGTTCCATACCTGATCTTCATATTCCCAGGTCTGGGTCTGCTGGTTGTAATGCTGATTCTTGACCGTTGTCTTAACGATCACATCGAATCCTACCCGGCAGTCATCAGCGATGACTACCTTCAGGACATGATCCGATACCTTTGTAATGGTCACGATCTCAGCTTCCTGATCTTCAAATCCATAAGGCAGTTCCACATCATAAGAAGTGATCGAACGTTCCATCTTATTCCACGAATCGATCTGATCCGTAACCAGGATATAGTATTCCTTCTCGCTGTCTTCCGTAAACTGAACACTGTGTCTGTCGATCAGAGATTCGTCCGAAACCGTCGTACTGTCATAGATACCCACCGTCGGATACGTAACATCGAAGATTACCGAGGTATTTACCGCCATACCGTCCGGTACTTCAATTCCGGAAACGTCCTTATCCAGCGTTATGGTATAATACCCTGTTCCGGGGAATCTCACTTCAAAAAGTCCTTCGATATCAAGCGGGATCTCTTCCTGACTTTGCTCATCCCAGCGGGTCGGAAGACCGATCCAGTCCACCTTCACTTCCTTGCCTTCCGGATCATACAGATGCAGCTTGGAAATGTCCGTCAGCGCCAGCGGTGTTACGGTTCCGTCTGCGTCTTCCCAGCCAAACGCCATGGTGAGACTGTTCTTTGCATCGATCCCCAGCCAATGGAACACCTCCTCCGGGAATGTCGGGAGATCCTCCTCATGAGGTTCCGGCCATGCCACGCCGAGGCCAAAGGGTGTCGGCTCCCAGAAATCAAAATCGATCCAGTAATCATACTCCCATTCGTTGATCTTTTCCCATTCGGATTCATTCAGGCTGTATTCCTCAACCTTGATATATGCCCGAATGTTGAAATGATCCGTATAGCCATCGTCAACCGTGATCTTGTAATTTCCGCTTTCCAGCAATTCCACCAGCACGTGGTCTCCCACGTCCGAAGAGCCCTCCAGCTGGAATCCGTCCAGAGTGTACTGACGCTTTATATTTCCGTCAATATTATCCTGTGAATTAATATAGAACTCTCTCTGCTCAGCCGTATACTCGGCATGCGGGCCGATGAGTGTTTCCAGAGATATCTCTTCTGAAGAATAGAGAGATACATGCGGCATAACGGCATAGATCTTTACGCTGTCAGAGAAATATCCGTCATCCGGAATATTACCGAACGCTTCTCCGGAATTGAACTTTACCGTGTATACGCCCGGAGTATCAAATTTCAGATTAAAGGAGCCCTCTCCGATGCTTTCATCTTCCTGTTTCTCATCATTCCAGCGAGTGGTCTTCCAGATGCAGGGATATGTGACCTTCTGTCCCTTTTCATCATAGACCTCAAACTTGGACATGTCCTCATCTGCGATCGGGGTGATCTTCCCGTCCGCATCCTTCCAGCCGAAGGTAAAGGAATTATCCGCCTTGATCTCATAATCATACAGAGATCCGGTCAGTCGGTCCGGATAAAATACCGGTCCATCATCTTCCCACGCAGTCCAGTCTACCAGCAAACCATACCGCTCCGGCGGATAACAGTCAAACCAGCGATCCTCACGGCGAGTACCGTTTTCTTCGTAGGTTTCCCCGTTATAATCATAGTCGACCATATCCATAACCGCCTGGAAATTGAAGGGATAATCGATCTCTTTCGGAACGGTTATCTTATATACCGAACAGTTTTCAACATTCTCGACCTTCTCAACCTCAGCCGAATCCCTCACTCGTTCATCGAAGAAGTTGACCTCTGCGATCTCGATCTCCGTCTTGTAGTTCTCTCCGTACCGATTCTCGGCGATCAGATAAAATGTTCCGCTTGTTCCATAGGAAACCTGATTTCCGAGCAGATACTGCTCATCGGTGCTCGCACTTGAATAAACTGCCATGATCGGTTTTTCCACATGGATCGTTGCCTCTGTGAAAACGTCCTGATTCTGAGGAAATTCTTCATTCTTCAGAGACCCGGAATACGTCATCTTCAGATCTCCGCTCTTCGGGAAGAGGGCCTGATAAAAGCCGTCCCCTACGCGTTCTTCGATCCACTCATGCGTTTCTTCGTCATCATAGCCTTCCATGATCGGCTGGATGTTTGCATCCACTTCCTGATCATTCTCATCCGTGATGGTGATGTATGCAAGATCCTCATCCGTAAACGGTGTCACCGTACCGTCTGCATGCCGCCAGCCGATGGTGAACTCACCTCTGGATCTGGTCTCAAACCACATCTCATTTACCATTACGTCCGTGTTCATTTCTCTCTGACCGTCACCGTTCCATTCAGGCCATCCCAGAATAAGGCCTCCTGCTTTCGGCCCCTCATCTACCGGGAACTCCTCTGCCCGAACCGGGAAGCCCGACATCAGGCTGAAAAGCATCACAACGACTGTCAGAAGACTGATGTACCTGCGTCTTCGTTTACCCATTAATAAAACCTCCTATTCCATACTGCGCGCCTAAAGCGCTCCGTGGATTATCATTTCGCACGTATTTGCATATAATTTGCTTTACATTCCCTGTTCGAGTACGTGCTCCATGATAATCAGTCCATATACTCCCTTTCACGCAACTATCAAGATATTGTAAATTATACTACAATCCTGCCTTTTTTACAATGAAACCTGTAAACATTTTCATTTTGCATACAACGTTACACACGTGAATCCATACAGAAATTAACCACAAAAAAATCGGCCGGAGACTGGCTCCGGCCGAAAGGATTTAGAGGGTTTTTCTCTTTTGTCTTCTCTTTAATACGACGCTCTGCAGAATGATGAAGAAGCAGAGCATTCCGCCGGTACTGATCTGCTGCCAGTACGGGTGATTGAGTCCGCTGCTCACGACTACCTTCTTGATGGTGGTAAGTGTCAATGTTCCAAAGAAGGTACCGACTACGCTTCCCACACCACCGGTAAGAAGGGTTCCACCAATGATTGCAGAGGCGATGGCATTCATTTCCATGCCGGCTGCGTTGGTTGCATTTCCGGCACCGGTATGCATCATAAAGACGAAACCGGCGATTCCGCACAGAAGACCACTGATCACATATGTGAGGAAACGGGTCCGTTTCACATTGATACCAAGCATCAGTGCGCTCTGCTGGTTTCCGCCGATGGCATAGACGTTACGGCCCAGACGGATATATCTCAGCAGGATAAAGACCACGACTACAACAATGATGGCAACCACAACACCAAGCTCGATCCGGGCCGGGATCTGATTTCCGTTCTTTGCCGTATAACCCAGCCAGGAGATCTCGATCCGCTTGCTCATCAGATCCTGGAAACCTTCATGATCCACTTTCTGCGGATTTACGGACAGGATGGTGGTCATACCACAGGCAAAGAAGAGTCCCGCAAGAGTTACGATAAATGGCTGGATCTCCAGATAACTGATCAGAAAGCCCTGAACCACGCCGAATGCAAGCCCGATCCCCAGCGCAAGCAGGATAGCTACGAAGATATTTCCGCCCTTGTTCAGATAAAGAACACAGCTCATAACGACCAGCGATGTCACCGCACCGACACTGATATCGATGCCACCGCCGATCATGACGATGGTAAGGCCACAGGCCACGATGATCAGCGGGCTGTTGTCATTCAGAAGGTCGAAGATCTGCTGCGGATGCAGGAACCCGCCTCCGATGAAGATCATGGACAGAACGTACATTAACACGAATCCGGCCGTCCTTTCGGATCGTATCCATAAACCCTGCCTGTCTCTGCCGCATGGGCGTAGAATCCTCGGTTCCCGTGATCTCCACGATCTTCATATGGCTCTTTCCGAGAGCATCGGCCTTTCGGATCAGATACTCTCCGGCCATAACGCCTTCCTGATAGAAATCCGCACCGATCAGGCAGGTGGCAAGTCCCTCTTCCTTCGTGTTAATGTCCCTGTCCACCAGGATCACGGGGATCCCCGCATCCTTTGCCTCCTTCAGCACATTACCCAGCCTTCTTCCACAATGGGAGAAAATGCGATCACATCCACCTTGTAGGCAATGAACCGCCGGATCGCAGCGATCTGATTTTCCTGCTTCTGGTTTGCATTCTCCAGCATCAGGCTGATCCCGTACTCTCCGGCCTTCTTTTCGATATCCCGGGTGTTGCCGATTCTCCACGCACTCTCGGAGCCCAGCTGGCTGAAGCCCAGCAGAAGCTTCGGGCCCTCCGACTCCTCCTTTGATCCGCACCCGGAAAGGGCGATGGCAAAAAGGACTGTGATCACAGCGAAGAACCATTTCAGACGGCGAACCTTTTTCCCCGTTTTATTTTCACTTTTATTTGCAGTTTTATTTCCAGAATTAACCACAACCACTTCACCCCGGTTTTCAAACAGATCCCATATCAGCTCAGGACACGTCTCGGATAGATCACCTGTCTGTTTTTGTCCAGAACCACATATTCCACGATCCCTTCTTCGTTCAGTGTTATCTTCACATGGACCGTCTGACTCCGATACTGCTCCGGGATCCTGCAGGTTCCGATGGGTTCATCATAGTCCCGATTACGATAGTTCCCGGCATAAAAGCAGAGAACATTATCGTAGGAAATGGACAGATCCACCGTATTCTGCACCGGCAGCTCCGTATTGCGTTTAAACACCTCCTGAAGATCACCGCCCACACCGGAGCCGATACTGATCCCCTCCACACAGCAGTCTACGAGGAAGCATTTACGGATCTGATCGCATCGAAAATCCGCCAGCTTCATAAGAAGGCTAAGAGCTCCTTTTGAAATCTCATTTTCTATGGATGTCGGAGTTTTCGCAAAGGAAGCTTCCATGATCCGCGGGAAAAGGGCTCCGACCGGTCCGGCATTTTCATCTGCCATAATATAAAGCTCTTCATCCTTCTCACCGACGGTCATACCCAGCTCCGCATACAGGGCTTTCAGTTCATCCAGTGTTTTCTTCAGGAGATTATTTGCGTCTTCCACGGCAGCTTCTTTCGTAAATGCGATCGTCGTGGATCCATGTACCCGAAGAACTTCCCCATCAACATGAAAGAGCAGATATTCCGCATAATTGGAATGTACGTTGCAGAGAAATACTGTCTTCCCGTCCAGAGCCGCCGTCTGATACAGACCCAGCGCAGAAGCAAGTGACCCCTTGATCATGGTCCTTACCTTCATCCCACAGGCCTGCGCCGCTTTTTTTACTCGTTCCCGACCGGCATAATTACAGTAAGCAGGAACCGCAAAGATCGTTTCCGTGATCACGACTCCGGTACATTCGATCATATCCTTTGCCACCCGAAGGAGGGCCGTAAGCCCTGCCTCATCCTGAAACAGGTCCTTTGTCCGAAACCCGACTATGTATCTCAGGTACTCCGTAACGATCGAACTGCCGTCATGATAGGAATACGCGATCACATCACCTGTAAGATCCAGTGCTACTAACATAAAACAATCTCCTTTTATAACATCATCCCATCAGGGACAGCAGCGTTTCATAAAGCGCTTCCGGATGATCCGATACTCAACATAATCCAGATTATCCTCATTGTGAAGGATCTGTGTCTGGATCGATTCCGAGATCGCCTGATAATCTTCCGGATGCAGCATCCCCCGAAACGTAAAACCGGTCAGTGCCTTAAAATCTTCCAGATCATCACATCCGAAAATGTCAAACACCGCATGGTTCGCATAGATCAGTTCCTCCGGTGCTTCCGCCTTATAAATGAAGAACCCGCCGGGCATATGCCTGCCGAGTTCCTCCACTACCGGCATCGTCTGTTCATTTAATGATGCTGGGGTCAAAAGGTATTTTGCCCCCAGCTGATGATTCGCAGCACGCACACTACGTGTGCAATGTGCTGCTAAAACACTCACGGAAAAAACAGCACTCCGTGCCGACGCGCCATCAATCCTTGCAGAGCTTTGCCAGTTCATCTAAATTCTTTCGGATCTGACTGAGATTCTCTGTCTGATCCTCCTCACTCCGATGCCGGAGGGGCTCCGTGATCTCCACCACATACTCGTAAAGCGGTGTCAGAGACAGATTCCCCGTAACACCCTTCATCGCATGGGCAGCCTCAAACGCAGCGTCCAGATTACCGGCAGCGAGCGCAGCTTCCAGTTTTCCATACATCCCCTCGCACTCATCCACTGCCTTTTGCACCAGTTTGAGATAAAACCCCTCATTATTCATGCAGCGCTTCAGACCGCTTTCCACGTCCGCGCCGTACTGCTTTAAACCCTCGATCGTAACCATATAATACTTCTCCTTATAAATAACACTACGTGTTTCCGTGTGTATACCGGTCGTTTCCGGTGCTCCTTTACTTCGCACCTACGATTCTGACTCCCGATCACGAATTTCCTTCTCGATAAAGACACGGAATTCTTCCGGCGGTACAGGTCGCGAGAAATAGTAACCCTGAATGATGTCGCAGCCCATTTGAGCAAGAAGCTTCAGCTGTTCCTCTGTTTCCACACCCTCGGCTACCACCGGGACCTGCAGGAACCGGGCGATGTCAATTACCAGCTCCACCAGCTTCTGGCTCTTCTCATCCCGCTGCATGTTCCGGATGAATTTCATATCCATCTTCAGCACGTCGATGGGAATGGTGGTCAGCATATTCAGGGATGAATAGCCGGAACCGAAGTCATCCATTTCGATCCGGAAACCTTCCTCCCGGAGATGATTCACGGTCTCGATCAGTCCCTGTGCATTGTTGGAATACGCTGACTCCGTGATCTCCAGCAACAGATTTTCAGGAGACAGTGCATATTTCCGCAGCAGGGTAAGCAGCTTCTCTTCCAGCTCCGGATCGTAAATATCGATTCGTGAAACGTTCACGGACACCGGGATCGTGATCCCGAATTCATCCTTCCAGAGTTTCACCTGTGCGGCCGCTTCCTGCCATACGTAATTATCCAGTTTCTGGATCAGTCCGTTGCTCTCAAAAAGCGGGATGAAATCTCCCGGGCTGATCATTCCCAGCTCCGGATGTTTCCATCGGATCAGTGCTTCGGCACTCTTTAACTTCGGACGTCCTTCACTGATATCATACTTCGGCTGATAGAAAACCACGAAATCCTTATTCTTCAGAGCATCATCCATGTCATGGATCAGGCGCTCGCTGTAAAGATTCTTCTTGTTGGTTTCCTAGTTATAGAAAGAGATCTGACGTGTATAATCCCCCCGGATCAGGTCGCAGGCCTGCTTGGCACGATCAAACCATGCCTCATACGGCTTGCTGCGGTCCACATCCTGACAGATCCCGATACGGAACCGGATACGCGGAACATGCGTCAGCCGTGCCAGTTCTTCCTGAAGGCCGGCAAAGACACCGTCATACTGCTCTGCATGATCCACGTAGAGACAGAATTCATCCGCATTCGGACGGCAGCCGATGCAGCTTTTATCAGCGAAAAGTTTCGTAAGCATTATTCCGGTCATCCGCAGGATATCATCTCCCACTTCCCGGCCGAACATTTCGTTCAGAAGATGAAAATGCTCGATGTTCAGCACGATGGCATCCTTCCTCTGATCCGGCTGATACGTATCCATCTGTCGGATATACTCGAAAAAGAATTCCCTGGAATACAGGCCGCTGATCTCATCCCGCTCCGCTGCCCGGATCAGGCTCTGATCCTCATAGAATTCCACGATCCGTTCGCATCTGGCCCGGATCACCTCCGGCATGTCATACGGCTTTGTAATGAAATCCGCCGCACCCAGCTTGATGCTCCGTACCTCAGCCGACTCATCCGCCGTCATCACGATTACCGGAGGAACCACCAGATTCTCCTTCTCCCGAAGCTTCTCCAGAAACTCATAGCCATCCATTTCCGGCATCAGAAGATCAAGAAGGATCAGGGAATAATGCATCGTCCGGTCCTGCAGCATATTCCATGCCTGGACTCCGTTCTCTGCATATGAAACCTCATATAGATCCTCGAAGATCCCACCCAAAAGCTCCCGGTTGATCAATTCATCATCTACTACCAGTATTCAGCGTTTAAATCCTTCTGCCTGTCTGATTTTCTCCATAGCGTCCCCCATATTCTGTCTTTTTTATTGCTTTGATATGTCGCTTTTGTCTGTCAGACACCCGATGCAGGCCTTGATGTCCATCAGCCTATTTCACCGCATGTATTATACCATGACACACCCCTCATACAAAACTTTTTTTTGCCGACTTATCTGTCAGGTAATCGTCGGCACGATTTCTGTCACTTGATTTGTCCTTGGCACTATAGCCCGGCTACAGTACCTCGTCTAATGGCCATAATGAAGGAGCCTTAGTACAGCGTCCCGTCATAGTACTGCAGCAGCAGATCCGTCACACGGCCGTAGCTGGCGATCCCGTCCTCGATCCCGTAATAATGCATATATCCATTTGTAAAATCGTCATGGATCTTCCCCATGGTATCCGTATTGAAGATGGAGTTTTCTTCCACTTCCTCCCAGGCTTCTTTCGTCAGAAAAATGTCATCCGTTTTCACGTGCTCCGAAAAAGAAGGCTGTGCCTTATAGCGCTCCGGATCCGCCACCTTCATGTTGTCATAATATGCATTCTGAACGTAATTCAGAACCCCGAGGTAACCGGAGTAAACCACATAGGGATCCTCCGAACGAAGGCAGGCACGAAACGCCAGATAGTTGGCCTCATCCTCCTGCATGTACCCTTTCAGGTGCGCGTATTCATGACAGAAGACAAAGGCATGATTTGTGATATACATCTTTGTGTTGTAATTTGCTTCCATGGAAAACGGAAAGAAGATCCCCATGAGCCGGCTCTGGGACATGACGGAGGAAAAAAAGACCGGTTTCATGTCCGGATAATATCCCGCCAGCCGCGGATACTCGTCTTCCATGGACTGCATGAGACGTCGGCACTCCCCGTTAAGGTCCGAAAGATCCGGATCGTAGATCAGCCTGCCCTTGTCATCCCGGGGAAACTCCGCTGCCATGGCATTGCATTTCTCCACCAGGTAATTTCGAAGGATCTCCAGCTCCCCCACAGTGTATGCCCGTGCCTGTCCTTTGACCTCCATATCCGAGCAGCCATAAGGGATGGAACAGTTAAGTGTCATGATCAGGGCCACAGACAGCAGGATCATAAGAAAGGTCTTATAAAACACCCGGCAGAATCTCCGGAATCCTGCTTTTTTTCGAAGAAAGATCAAAAGTATACCGAGGATCAGAACCGCAGCGATGAGCAACAAACCGAGAACGATCAGAATCTCTCCGACAGAGAACGGAAACAGTCCGGTAAGCCTTCCATAGGTGTTCAGAATGACCGGTGTAATATGTGAGGTATAGAAATCACAGAACCCTTTCCACATGGCCAGCAGATTAAAAACAAGTATCAAAAGCAAAAGGGCCCCGGCCGAAATCCAATACGGACTCCGGAGGATCCTTCCACCGATTCTCTTCAGTTTTTTATTCAAGTCTTTATTCACGTTTTTATCATATTCTTTCCCTGGACACCGATCAGTTCTGTCCATAATATGCATTTGCCCCATGTTTCCGGAAGAAATGCTTGTCTCGGATGCAGTCCGGTGCCGGACGAACCTCCGGATTGATGAGCTCCGTCTTCAGGGCCATCTTCGCAACTTCCTCCAGCACAACCGCGTTATGTACGGCTTCCGCCGCATCCTTGCCCCAGGTGAATGGGCCGTGATTGGTGCAGAGCACGCCGGGGGTATACATGGGATTGATGCCCCGCTTCTCAAAAGTCTCGATGATCACAAGACCCGTATTCTTTTCGTATGCCTCATCGATCTCCTCCGGCGTCAGGTTCCGAGCGCAGGGAATCTCCCCAAAGAAATAATCCGCATGGGTGGTTCCGTACAGCGGAATACTTCGTCCCGCCTGAGCCCAGGAAGTCGCCTCCGGACTGTGAGTATGTACGATACCGCCGATCTCCTTGTAATACTTGTACAGTTCCAGATGGGTCGGGGTATCCGACGAAGGTCTCATGTCTCCCTCCACCTTCCGGCCGTCCAGATCCATCACCACCATATCTTCCCAGCGCATGGTCTCATAATCCACCCCACTGGGTTTGATCACGAAAAGCCCTGACTCACGGTCGATACTGCTGACATTTCCCCAGGTGTAGGTCACAAGCCCCCGACGGGGAAGCTCCATATTCGCCTCGTATACCTTCTTCTTCAGTTCCTCAAGCATTGTTTTGTCTCCTATTCCATACTTCGCGCCTTCCGGCGCTCCGTTACGAATCATTTCGCGCGTATATTCCGATCACTCACTTTATCCTTCGTTCTTTAGTCCGCGCTCCATGATTCGTCATAACGTAATTATAGTGTATCGACTGCCGCCTTCTCGATGGGGATCGTAGCCTTGAAGGTTTCCATGAACCGCGTGAAGCCTTCGATCTCTTCCGGCGTTGCGGTAACCGTCGTTCCCTTTTCCCCTGCGAAGATCACTTCATTCAGATATGCTGACAGGGATGTGGACTCTGCCGCCGCCATGTACAGTGCCAGAACAGCCATGCCCCAGGCACCGCCCTCTCCTGCCGTCTCCATTACGGTGATGGGACCTCCGGTGGCAGCTGACATGATACGCTGACCCACTTCCTTTGTCTTAAAGAAACCGCCGTGACCGTAAAGCTGATCCACCTTCACGCCCTCGCCCTGCAGCAGGATATCCAGTCCCACCTTCAGGGTGCTGACTGCAGAGTAAAGATGCAGCCGCATGAAGTTGGCCAGGGTGAAATCCGCATCCACCTTCCGGGCAAATACCGGCCGTCCTTCCGTAAAACCGGTTACCGGTTCGCCGGAGAAATAATTAAAGCCTGCCAGACCGCCGCAGTCCGGTGCTCCATCCAGCGCTGCCGTGAAAAGCGTAGTGTAAAGCTTGTCCGTATCCACCGGTGCACCGATAGCCTCCGCGAACTGACGGAACACACCTGCCCAGGCATTGATGTCCGAGGTGCAGTTATTGCAGTGCACCATGGCCACATCATCTCCCACCGGAGTGGTCACCACGTCGATCTCCTCATGCACTTCTTTCAAAGCCTGTTCCATAACGATCATGGCGAAAATGGAAGTACCTGCGGACATATTTCCGGTGCGGACCGCTACACTGTTGGTTGCCACCATACCGGTACCTGCGTCGCCCTCCGGCGGACAGAGCGGGATGCCTGCCTCAAGGTTGCCGCTGACATCCAGCTTCGCGGCGCCCTCTGCGGTAAGACTTCCGGCCTTCTCTCCGGCCACCAGCACCTTCGGCAGGATTCCGGACAGCTTCCAGGCGAAGCCGCGGTCTGCCACCAGCGCCTCATATTTTGCAAGATAATCTGCATTGTAATTCCGGGTCCGGCTGTCGATGGGGAACATGCCCGAAGCATCCCCGACGCCCAGCACCTTCTCTCCCGTCAGCTGCCAGTGAATATAGCCTGCCAGAGTCGTGAAGAAGGTGATATCCGGTACATGGGGTTCCTTATTCAGAACCGCCTGATGCAGATGGGCGATGCTCCATCGCTGCGGGATATTGAAACCGAACTCCTTCGTCAGCTCCGCCGCTGCCTCTCCGGTCACCGTGTTTCTCCATGTACGGAATGGTACCAGAAGATTGTCATCTTTGTCAAACGCCATATAGCCGTGCATCATGGCCGAAAATCCGATGGCCGCGGTGGTATGGATCACTGTACCGTACTTCTCCTGCACATCCTTCGCCAGCTGCGTGTATGCATCCTGCAGTCCGCTCCAGATCATGTCCAGACTGTAGGTCCAGAGGCCGTCCACGTACTGATTCTCCCAGGTGTGTCCGCCCTCAGCCAGCGGCTTTCCCGTCATATCCACCATGACCGCTTTGATCCGGGTGGAACCGAACTCTATTCCTATCGCGGTTTGGCCCGCGTCGATCATTTCTTTTATATCCATGTGTAACCCCCATATTTTTGTTAATTACATATTCCGGAATAACGATAGTTTTCCCCTATCACAATTGATCGTGCGAGTGATGGGATTCTTCGGCTTCGCCTCAGAATGACAAGAAAGCCTGTCATTCTGCAATCGCACTGAAAGCTATTCTGTCATTCTGAGGGAGCGCCTGTGGCGCGACCGAAGAATCCCGTCACTTTATACACAGTTCAGCAAAAAGGGTTCTCGGACGGATACCGTACTCCCTTCGGACGGTTGTAGTCGATCTCATCCAGCTCGACCCCGATGAATTTGAACACTTCATACAGAAGCCGTCCGTTGTGGTGGAAGGTAATTGCTGCATGGTGCGGGTAATTCTTCTCGATCAGAACGTGGCGGTAGAAGCGGCCCATTTCCGGGATGGCGAAGATACCAATGCCGCCGAAGGAACGGGTGCGTACCGGAAGGATCTCGCCCTCTGCCACATAGGCACGAAGCCCTGCATCCGAGGTGCTCTGCAGACGGTAAACCGTTGCATGACCGGGGATCAGATCACCTTCCAAGGTTCCGTTGGTAACCTCTTCCGGAAGGGTTCTTGCCATGATCTTCTGGTTCTTCATCTCGTGGAATGCCAGCTTCGTACTGCAGGTGTTACCGCAGTGGAAGCCCATGAATGTATCCTTGATATCGTAGTCATATGCGAACTTGCCCTTGATCTCGGACTCGTACATATCTCTCGGTACGGAGTTATTGATATCCAGAAGGGTTACTGCATCATCGCTTACCAGCTGTCCGATGTACTCGGAAAGAGCCCCGTAGATATCCACCTCACAGGATACCGGGATGCCCCTTGCAGCCAGACGGCTGTTGACATAGCAGGGAACGAAACCGAACTGGGTCTGGAATGCAGGCCAGCATTTTCCTGCGATCACCACATGGCTGCGACTGCCCTTGTTGGCCTCGATCCAGTCAAGGAGCGTCAGCTCATACTGTGCCAGCTTGGAAAGAACCTCCGGCTTCCTGTTGCCGTCTCCCAGTTCCTTCGCCATATCCTCAACCACGGCCGGGATGCGCTCGTCGCCGTCATGCTTATTGAAGGCTTCAAACAGATCCAGCTCGGAATTCTCCTGGATCTCGATGCCCAGATTGTACAGCTGCTTGATGGGCGCGTTGCAGGCCAGGAAATCCTGAGGTCGCGGACCGAAGCTGATGATCTTCAGATCATTCAGCGCGATAGACGCACGGGCGATGGTCTTGAAATCATTGATCATATCAGCGATCTCAGAAGCCGTTCCCACCGGATACTCCGGGATGTAAGCCTTCAGATTGCGGAGTTTCAGATTGTAGCTGGCATTCAGCATACCGCAGTAAGCGTCGCCGCGGTCGTCGCAGAGACGGTCTCCTGCCTCTTCCGCTGCGGCAACCACCATGGACGGTCCGCAGAATTCCTTCACCAGAAGGATCTCGCTGGACTCCGGTCCGAAGTTGCCCAGGAAGACAACCAGCGCGTTACAACCGGCAGCATTTACCTCTGCCAGAGCCTTCCGCATATCCACTTCATTCTCCACGGTGGTCTGGCACTCATAGATCTCACCGTAGGTCTTTGTGTACTCTGCAACAACTGCCTGTCTCCTGGAAATGGACAGGCTCATAGGGAAGCAGTCACGGCTGACTGCGATGATTCCAAGTTTTACGATGGGCATATTTTCCATGTGATCATAAGCTCCGATTTTATATTCTCTTATATTCCGTGACGGGATTCTTCACCGTGCTGCGCACGGTGAAGAATGACATGCTGTTTAATCTCCAAATACCTTCTTATAGTCTTCCTGGAACTTCACGATACCCTGATCCGTCAGCGGATGCTTGGTCATCTGCTCAAGCACTGCATAAGGAACGGTCGCAATGTCTGCACCGGCCAGCGCACACTCGGTCACATGCACGGTGTTGCGGATGCTGGCTGCAATGATCTCGGTATCGATATCATAGTTCCGGAAAATGTCTACGATATTCTCCACCAGCTCGATTCCCGGGGAACTGATGTCATCCAGACGTCCCAGAAACGGGGAGACGTAGGTTGCGCCGGCACGGGCTGCCAGCAGCGCCTGGTTTGCGGAGAAGATCAGCGTTACATTTGTCTTGATGCCCTCCTTGGAAAGGACCTTTACGGCCTTCAGACCTTCCACGGTCATGGGGATCTTCACCACCATGTTGGGGTGGATCGCTGCGATCTCGCGGCCCTCGGCGATCATGCCTTCCGCATCCACGGTGGTAGCCTTCACCTCACCACTGATGGGGCCGTCCACGATCTCGGTGATCTCCTTGATGACCTCCTTGAAGTCCCGGCCTTCCTTGGCGATCAGGGACGGATTCGTGGTCACTCCGCAGATCACGCCCATATCATTTGCCTTCTTAATGTCCTCTACGTGTGCTGTGTCGATAAAGAATTTCATGTTGGTACTCCTCTCATTTATGTTTGCTTTTTGTGTCATGCCTCCGATGACACCTGTGATCATCTCATATACGTGATTCCTTCGCTACACGAAGGATCGTGCATGTTTTACCGGTAGAATACTTCCCCCAGTTTCAGATCTCTCTTGAACTCCGGGATGGTGGTATTCTTATTGATGAATACTGCCTCGATACCCATCATCTCGGCCCAGTCTCCCATATGCTCCGCCGTAAGGTCATACGTAAATGCGGTGTGATGCGCGCCTCCCGCCAGGATCCAGGCCTCTGCGCCGGTTCGAACTGATACCTGCTCTCGTATTCGTCCACCAGAGCATTTACATCAGAATCCGATACGGCATCCACGCTGGCTGCGATCTCATTTACGGGATACGCATCCACCTCCCAGCCGAACTTGATCTGAGCCTCTACCTTGTCGCCCTCGGTGACGGCTACATTTCTCATATTGTCAGCCACACGCATGACGCGGATGTGACTGGACTCGATCACGCCCACCGCGGTACGCATCCATGTGGCGATCTTGCCCTGTACCACCGGATCCTTTCAGTAGCCGACGACCACCTTCCGCTCGATCCGCATGCGGCTGACGATGTGGCCGTACTCCCGGTCACCGTGAGCCGCCTGATTCTCGTTCATGAAATCCATGTCGATGGTATCGTAGGGCAGTTCCTCATTATACTGGGTATGCAGGTGCAATAACGGTTTGCGGAACTCCTGCAGTCCCAGGATCCAGGACTTGGCCGGCGAGAAGGTGTGCATCCATGTGATAACACCTGCGCAGCATTCGTCCTCATTTGCCTTGTTAAATGTTTCCCGGATCAGCTGATTCGTTATGAGCACCGGCTTCCACACCACCTTGTAGGGCAGAGTGCCGGATGCGTTCAGCGTATCCACGATTTCTTTGGAATGTGCAGCGACATGCTGCAGAACCTCGTCCCCATACAGATCCTGGGAACCGGTACAGAACCAGAACGTGTAGTCCTTCTTTTTCACGATTTGTCCTCCTCCGAATCAAAATAATAGTCCCATGATATGCCACGGTTAGTTAACCCCATGGTTCTATCATGGAACTTGTATACACAACTTCGCAAGTTGTTTTTTCGTTCAGAAGTTGATCAATCGATTGCTTTTGTCGTATCCCCCACGATCAGTTTCGGTTCGATCACGATCCTCCGGTCCGATTCTTCTCCCCGGATCAGATGCAAAAGCATTTCCGCGGCCAGCCGCCCCAGCTCTTCCTGGGGATGTACGATAGTGGTGAGCTGCGACCCGTCCACATTCGCGCTTTCGGAATTATCATAGCCGGTGACCGAGATATCCTCCGGCACTCTCTTTCCGGTTTCCCGGATGGCGCGGATCACCGAGCGGGCGATCTGATCATTGTAGCAGACCACGGCATCCACCTGCCTTCCGCTTCGGATGATATTCTGCAGGCTGGTACAGGGATGAACCTTCCGGTCTTCGGTATAGAACCAGATGACTCTGGACGGATCATAGGGAATCCCGGCCTCCGCCAATGCCCTGGCGTAACCGTTATGCCGCTTCTGCCCCTGGCTGTCATCGCTCTTGAATATCCCATAGATCTCACGATGGCCCTGACGGATCAGATGCTGCGTCAGGAGAAAGCTTCCCTTCTCATCGTCCAGCAGCACGTGCGGTTTTTCCGCCATGGCCTCGTATTCTCCCTGAATAAAAACATAAGGGATCTCGTACTGTTCCAGTTTCTCAAAAAGCTCCGTATGTCTGCAATACAGATTGCTCTTGCTGGGTTCGATGATGATCCCGTCGATATCCTTCTCCAGCAGTTCCGTCAGACATGTGATCTCGCCATGTCTGGAGTTGTTTGTATGTTTCAGGATAAGATCATAGCCATTTTCAGACAGCACTTCATCGATCCCACTGATCACCTTCGGGAAAATATAATCCGACAGATAGGTCATTACCACTGCGATATTTCTGGACTGCTTTCGGTGCAGCATCCGCTCGGAGACATACCGTCCGCTTCCATGGACCGCGTAGATATAACCTTCTCTTTCCAGGCTTTCCAGCGCCTTCCGTACCGTCTGTCTGCTGACGCCGTACTGCCTCGCAAGTTCATTTTCCGAGGGAAGCTTATCGCCCGGCTTACAGAGTTCGGAAAAAACCAGGTTTCTGAGCTCCTCTTCGATCTCGCTGTATTTCTTTTCCTTTTTTCCTTCTGAATCACCCATAGTTACGTCCCCCTAACCAAACTTGTCCGCAACTTGTCTGTAACATCATCATCCTATCACAGAAAAAAGCAGTGCGCAAGCCTGATAACACTCATTGCGGAGTTCAAAAAAGGTGGCACAGCCTCCCGAAACATACTATAATACAACCAAAAGAGTGTGGAATGGAGGTCAGGATATGAAACACAGAAAACACGCAGTCTGCCTGCTTGCGTTTCTTCTGTTTGCAGGTGTGTGGGCTGCTGCGCTGCGTGCATCGGCGGCATGCAGCGATTTATCGAACAATGTACAAAACAAAATACAGATCCAGAGCGTTTCGGATCAGTTTCCAGAAGACGTCGGAGTCTTGATCTGCGTTTCGGATCCGGACGGGGAAATCATATCCGGCGGAACCTTCTGCATCGATTCCGATCCCGAGAACTGGGTAAGTGAATTCTACGAAGAGCTCCCCCAGGGAACACAGCTTACTCTGGAGGCAAAACCGGAGCCGGGGTACAGATTTGTCTGCTGGATGACCGGTGTCGGTCAGCTTCTTTCAAAGGATTCTGTCTTTACCTATACGGCAGAAACCGATATGCCGCTCTATGCCGTCTTTGAAGAGATCCATCCCGGCTGGCGGCACAATGCAAAAGGCTGGTGGTACATCAAAGAGGACGGCTCCTATGCTTCCTCCGAATGGATGAAGATCGGCGGCAAATGGTATCGGTTCAAAGCAGACGGTTTCATGAAAACCGGATGGATGCAGGAATCGGACGGCAAATGGTATTTTCTTAATCCGGACGGTGCCATGCAGACCGGATGGAAAAAGATCAAAGGGGTCTGGTACTTCTTCCGGTCCAACGGTTCCATGCAGACCGGATGGCGGCAGATTAAGGGCAAATGGTACTGGTTCAAAGCGGACGGTGCCATGGTCGCTGACACATCCGTAACAATCCGGAATAAGCTCTACCATTTCGATAAAAACGGAGCCTGCATAGATCCATGATCCACATAAATCCATGATCCTGCATATGAGTGAAATGATCATGCTCAATAACAAAGCCTGTCATTCCGATTCACCGTCTCGGAACGACAGGCTTTTTATAATCAGAATTCGGTAACATCCGCCTTGCCCATGCGACGGCCTTTGGCGATGATCATCGGAACCATCACGGTCAGATTGGAGATCGCAAAACAGCTCATTCCCAACCCTGACACATAGGGCAGATACTTCCCCTCCGGAATGTACATCAGTTCATTCAGCAGGAACGTTATCAGGAAATGCGCCGCTGTCCCGATCAGAATCGCGATCAGATCCATGAGAAGCAGCTCTGCGGCACATTTTCGGAACACCGTCTTCTTCGAAAGACCAAGCGCCCGATAAATCCCAAACTCATAGGTCCGTTTCTGATACTGACCGTTTACCACAGAGTTCACGGTAACGGCAAGGATCACGGAGAGCAATGCTGCACCTGCAAACATTACGATGTGCAGCGAAGCCAGGCTCTGGCGGACATTTTCCTTCATACGACTGGTCATCTTGACCTGGCGGTCGCCGATCATGTCCGCAATGTAGTTATAAAGCGCATCCCCCTCCAGATCGTCGCTGTAAACGTAAAACCGGGCCAGATTCCTGTCATCCTCTATCAGATAAAACGTGACATAAATATCTTCTTCGATCAGTGCATCCACCGTGAATTCTGAACTCAGGCTTTGATCCACCGTGCCGTCTATGGTATCCCCCAGATGGATCCCCTTGTTTCGGGCCAGTGCCTTGCTGATCACAATGCTGCGATCCTTCACCCCGGAAAGATCCACGGTGAGGCCGAGGCGCCGGATGGCCGATTCCATCTCTTCCTTTGTATTAAAAACGTAGCTGGAGCTGTCCATTTCAATACCGATGGTACAAAACCAGCTGAGGCCGCCGAAGCCATAGCCCGTTCGCTCTGCAACGTTGAGCTTCGGATCTGCCTGCATTTCAGCCATCGTTGCATTGTAATCCTTCTGATCCTCATCACCGGGGATATACTCCACCAGAGCGATCTTTTCTGATGAATCAATCGCCTCCTCAAAGTACCAGTCGCAGCTGGCCACAAAGTTTCCGGCCATGAACATCAGGGTCGTGAAGAACAGCATGAAAATGATCAGCGCGGATCTGCCTTTGTTGTTCCGAATATAGTAAATTGGAGATAGTGGATTCATATCGTCCTCCATGACAGTATCGTTATCTGCTTTACTCTCGATCTTCTGTTCATGACACTTTGCTCACCATTCCGTCCCACATTTCCACCGTCAGGTCCACATCCGAAAGAATGGAACGGTCATGGGTTACCACCAGCACCAGCCGGTCCTTCGAATAATCCTTTAAGATCTTCATCACATTAAATGCATTCTCATGATCCAGGGAAGCCGTGGGTTCGTCCGCAAAGATCACCTTCGGATCGTTGACCATGGCTCTGGCGATGGCAACTCTCTGGCACTGCCCGCCGGAAAGCTTAGCCGGCCGTTTGCCGAACTCCCGCTCGGAAAGGCCGAGTTTTCTCAGGAAGTCTTTTGCCCGATTTACGGAATCTCTGCCGCGGTCAGTAGCCGCAACCAGCACATTATCCAGCGCGCTCATGTAGGGCACCAGGTAATGCTTCTGGAAGACAAATCCGAATTCCTTCCGACGCAGCTGCTCGCGTTCGTCATCCCTGCACTCCGTCACCTCACGGCCGTTGTAGCTGACGCTGCCTTCCGTAGGTTTCTTCAGCGTGGACATGCAGTACATCAATGTACTCTTGCCGCTGCCGGAAGGACCGATGATCCCCACCAGACCGGTGTCCGGAAGATCCAGGTCAAAACCACCGAGCGCGTACATTTTCTCATCTGTATCCGAATCATAGATCATACTGATATTTTTAATCTCAAACATGGGATTCCTCCTATTCCACACTTCGCGCCTTCCGGCGCTCCGTGATTCATCATGTCGCACATATTAATCGTTTATCCGCTTTACGTTTTTGTTCGAGTCCGTGCTCCATGATTCTTGTTCAACACTTCGTGTTAATCTTCCATCAGGTCCACCGTACGGATACTGTGAACCGTGATCAGGATCGGGATCTGCAACAGTCCGATGATCACCGCAAATGCCACCAGACTCGCTCCCACCTGTCCCGGATACCACCAGCCGGAGATCAGACCCTGCGGATGGATCAGGAGGGCATCCAGGAGCGCCATCCCCGCTATGGAACAGATTCCCCCAAGCAGGATCCCAGTGCCGAAGAGGATCCCCATCTCCCGCATCATCATGCCGTAGATCTCTCTTCTCGAGAAACCGATGGAGGCATACAGGCAGTACTCATTTACGCGGTTTCTCATAAAGGAAATGTATGCCACAAGAACGGAGATTGCCAGGAAGACCATGACCACGATCAGGATCACACGACTCACGCTGTCTACCATGTCCTGCACATCCGTCTTAAGCACTGCTCTGTTTGTCTCCAGGTCATCGAACCGATCCAGATCCGTGATCTGATACCCAAGAGATTCCGCCATCTTCTTAAAATCCGCATGGGATTCATCTGTCAGGATGGTGAAATACCAGCCGGTGTTATTAAAGCCATTTGGTGTTCCGATGCAGAACATATAATCCGATTCGATAACTCCCACTACCTTGAAGACCTTCCCGTAGGAATTCACCATAAACCAGTCTCCCACGCTTATGCCCTGATTCCTGAGGATCACGCTGTCACACAGGATCTCGCCGTCACCGGAAGGCATCTCCCCTTCCACAAGCCTTGCTCCGATATGATCCAGAAACTCCGGGATCTTCTCCGGCTCCACCAGCGGGAACTGAAAACCCGTCATGCCAAAGACTGCATTGTAGCCGGCGTTCAGCACCTGCGTGTAATATGCGTCCCTGACTCCTTCCGCCGATTTCAGTTTTCGGACCGCTTCGTCCCTTGCCTCCGGATGAGAAAGACCGGGATCATCTGTCCCATTTCCTTCGCGAACCCCCAGGGTTTCCGGAGTCAGATCCGCGTAGATCACCTTCTTCGGCTGCTCCAGGTAGATGGGTTTAAAGCTCTCCTCCGTCACCATCAGAAGATAATGGACCAGATACATGGCGCTAAAGGTCAGCCCCAGTGCAATGATCAGTACAAAGCACGTTCGCTTGTTGTTGAATATGTATTTCGATGCGGATAAACCGGATTTCATGGCATGTCCTTTCCGTATATTTTTCCTGAACCGTTCAGGTTTTCCATATGCAACTCACTGTAGCTATAATCTATCACATAGCTCCCCGTCACATAAAGTGACCGCGGTCATATCTTTTCGGTATGACTGTGGTCATATGTTCAATTATGCTACGGAAGATCCACGATCACAGCTCCGTTTTGGTCCGTACGATAGATCGTAAAGCCCGCTTCCCGAAGGCGATCCAGCGTTGCCGGAGCCGGATGTCCGTACATATTCCTCCTGCCGCAGGAGATCACAGCCACACGATTCCCGGAGGTCCCGGCCTTGTCGTCCGTTCCGTCTGTACCATTTGGATCAGATGAGCCATCCAAACCATACGGATCGTCTGAACTATCCTCACCCGATGATGCCTCCCCCCAGATACGCAGAAACTCCTCACCGGAAGAATACTTCGATCCGTGATGGGCCACCTTCAGGATATCCGGCGGCTCTGCCATCAGGGACGCCGGCAGGTTATACGCTGTTGGATCCCGAAGGACCTCCACCAGTTCCTCCTCCCTCTCCTGTCCGATATCACCGGTGAAAAGGACGGTGCAGTCTCCGACCGTCAGAAGATCCACCATGGAATAGTCATTTCCTTCTCCTTCCTCTCCGGGCGCAGGAAGCAGTACCGTTACCTCCGCAGAGCCACAGGTTACGGTTTCTCCCTGGGTAAGATACAAAAACTCCGCATCGGTTAATTCCCGAAGTTTCTGAAGATTATCATCCTCCATGGTGCCCTTTCCCAAAACGATCCGTCGGATCTCAATTCCGGACAGATCTCCCTGTTCCAGAAGCTGCAACACTCCATTTACATGATCCGTATCCGTATGGGAAATGAAAGCTGCATCCACACAGTCAATGCCGTAATACCGAAGTGCCGGGATCAGCACCCCAAAGCCCACCTCCGTCTTTGAGGAGGATCCACAGTCAAAGAGCAGGTTTGTTCCGTCGGAGGTATGGACGATGCATCCGTCCCCCTGTCCCACATCCAGGAAAATGATCCTGCCGACCATTCGGTTTTTCAGCGCCGCATACAACGCTCCGCCCACCAGCAAAGCAGCGGCCGAAGCAAGGGTGATCGCATAGTAACGCCATTTCCGGCCGGAGCTTTTTCTGCTCCGAATAAAAGAAAAAAGTATCCATACCATAACCGCAGCCAGGCCAAGGAAAAGAAGCATTTCCGAAGTAGTGATATGCCCCGTGATCACCTCATGTCCCGGCACCTGCAGCATACATCTGCAGAGCCATTCGTAAAACTGAAGGATCCAGCGGCAGGGAAGGACACACACCTCCGCCACCGGCTGAAATCCCGGAAGGAAGCTGATCAGCACTCCCAAAGCCCCACAGGCCACAGCCACTGTAAGGAGCGGGATGACGATCAGATTCAGCAGCGGTGCATAAGGGGACACTGCAAAGTATTCCCTCAGAAGCAGCGGCTGCATAAAGCATTGAAGCATTGCCGCAAAAAGACCTGCATGCAGCAGCTTTTTAAACCCGGAGCGAAACCGGAGCGGAAGGAACAGAAACCGCTCTTTCCCGAAGATCACCCGATACATTTCTCCGGATGCAAGTACACCGAAGACCGCAAGAAAGCTCATCAGCATCCCGGTACTCGTAATCCGATAGGGCTGGATCATCAGGATCAGAAAGAGCGATGTTCCCATGGAAGTCGCCGGATCTGCGGTCCGCTGCAGGGCGCCGCCGAGATTTACCGCTGAAAGCATGATCACCGCACGGAGCGTAGCAGGCGAAAAGCCCGTGAGTGCACCGTACAGAAGCAGAAGCAGGATCGTGAGGATCGACGCCTTCCTTCGGGACAGATGAAGAAAGCGCAGCAGCCACATCAGTGCGACACCGATGAGCGATACATGCAGACCGGAGATCGCCAGGATGTGTGCGATCCCGCTTTGCCGGTACAGTTCCTTCAGTTCCCGATCCACACCGGAGCGTTCTCCCAGCAGCATGGCCGTAAGAACCCCGGCTTCCTTTTCCGGCAGAAGCGCATACACATGTTCCCGGCAGCTTTCACGGATCCCGCTTAAAAAAGAGATAGACCAGGAGTCCTGTTTCCCCAGAAGTTGTTCCTCCTCTGCCCGGATCTGCCACCGAATTCCCTCGCTCTCATAATACTCCGCCGAATCAAACGCTCCCGGATCGGTTGCCTTCGGAACAGGCTCCGGCGTTCCCGCTATCCGGACGCGGTCCCCCACTTGCAGTGTCTCACTTTCCAGGGTTCTGTTCGCATCCCATGACGATTTCTCCCCGGAATGATCAGATTCAGACTCCGTATTTCCTTCGAAAAACCATGAAGCATCCTTCTCCGGATATACCAGGATCCTCCCCACGTCACTCTCCAGAATCCACGAGGTCTCCTTTACCTCCGTGACCGTACCTTCAAGGCAGATACTCTCCCCATATTCCGCACATCCCATAAGCGGTGTTTCCTTTGCCACATTCTGTTTTCCGACCGCATATGCAACGAAAGCCCCCAAAGAAAAAACAACAAAACAACAAAAAAGAAGCAACAGGTTGTTGCGATTTTTTAAGGCCGCAAACATCCTGTTGCTTCTTATGACGATCCCGGTGGCGGCCAGAGCCGCTCCGCCGGAATACCATATATTTTTATCGATCCACTGCCCGGTCAGCTCTCCAAGCAGGAAGAGCCCCAGGACTGTCAAAAGCGGTCTCTTCATGAAATCCTCCCAGAAATGTCATATCATGGTTCCGCATAGGTTGAAACCAGCGTAAATGTAAGCGGAACATGGGTATCCACACCTGCGATCGCCTCCTGTTTTTCTCCGTCTACCAGGATCTGTACACTGGATATGTGAGGAAGTGAGCAGACACTGTCTACCAGAGAATACACGGTCTTGGGATCCTCGGTACTCAGCATTTCCGTGGACAGGTCCACATATGCCACCCTCTGCGTTACGGAAACGCTGATCAGCTTCGTCCCTTCCGGAAAAATGTCCCGCTGGATGAGCTGACTTACCACTTCTTCCTCCGCGGAAACATCCAGCTGCAGCGTTACATTCAGCGTATTTTCCGTCAGATCTCCGTTCCTCGGATCCGGCAGGTACAGGCAGATCTGCCCGTTGTTCTGTCCGGTGGGGATCACATCATCGTAATAGTAAAAGGAGCCATTCGTGTAAGTATGTTCATCTACGGTCTCGCCTTCCGTATTCTTCACGGATAACGTCATGCGCCCGATATTCCGGATCTGTTCCAGCGTATTCACCAACGCTGCCTTCTCCAGAAGAAGGGTCTCTCTGCTGACGGCATCTTCCACCTGCAAAGACAGTGTCACTGCATTCTCCTCTGCCATGGTGTAACCCGTAAAACGGACTCCTTCCACCAGCGGGATCACCGCCATGGTCTCCTCCAGCGAACTGGCCACGGAATCCGGCTGTTTCGGACGGAATCGTTCTTCTGCCGCCACTACGGAACGTCCTTCCACATGATAGACCGTAATGCCCTTATCCTCTGCCAGATTGGAATCGACACTGTCGATCAGCGATTCCGTGATCTGGATATCCGACTTCCCGCAGGCCGTGAAAGAAGCGGAAAGAAGGAACAGGCTCATCCCCAGCGCCAGTCCCCGGCGTATCTTCCTGCCCGGTACATACCGATCCTGATTCAGCTTTCCCCTATTTCTTCTCTTCATTCGTTTATTCCGACTTATTTGATGTTTTCTGAGATGCTTTCTTTGACGTTTTCTTTGTTTTTTTCTCTGACGATTTTACTTCCGCCTTCTTATCCGTGCCGCCCTCCGGCACGATCTCATCCTGTATCAGATCTCCGGTCTCCGCAGCCGCTTCCTGTACCAGCGGCAGCCGCACCGTAAATGTGGTGCCCTTTCCGGACTCACTGTACAGTTTGATGGTACCGCCATGTGCATTGATGGAAGCCCGCGCGATGGCCAGCCCCAGGCCGGTTCCGCCGGTATCACGGCTCCGGTCCTTGCTGACACGATAGAACCTGTCGAATACCTTATCCTTCGCATCCTCCGGAATACCCACACCGGAATCAGCCACCTTGATATAATAATACTTGTGATCCGCATTCAGGGAGATCCGAACCCAGCCGTTGTCCACGTTGTATTTGATGGCGTTTTCCACCAGATTGGAAATGACCAGCGACAGCTTTACCTCGTCTGCCTCTGCCATAACCTCCCGGTAGCTCTCATAGGTCAGTTCGATGTTCCTCTTCTGTGCGATGGGCGTTACCCGCCGCAGGATCACATCGATCAGCTGATTGATATTCACCTCGGAGAAATTCATTACAACGTTCTGCTTATCCGTCTTTACCAATGCCAGCAGATCATTGATGATCTTCGTCTCACGATCGATCTCGTCCACGATATCCGTCATGAACTCGGCATAATCCTCTTTGGTTGCGTTTTCATTCTGCAACAGCGATTCCGCCAGCACCTTCATGGATGTGATAGGCGTTTTCAATTCATGGGACACATCCGATACAAACTCCTGTCTGGTGGAGTCGATGTCCGCCAGTTTGGAGATGACACTGTTGTAGTTCTTCGCCAGATACCTGGTTTCCCGAAATCCACGTTCCGGAAGCTTCTCATCCAGATTCCCCTCGGAAATATGCTCGACTCTCCGGTTCATATCTCTGAGTCCGCGCACCGCCATCCGGGAAGTCAGAAGCACCGCCAGAATACCCACCAGAAGCGCTATGCCGATGATGATCGCAGCTTTCTTCACCAGGGCCTGATGCCTCTGCTCGATGGAACGGGTGGATGCCGTAGACACGATCACACCCTGGATCTCTCCGCTGGCCGCACGGATCGGAAGGATCACCTCCGCATAGGAATTCCGGATCCAGCTCTGTTTTTCCTTCTCCCCTGTCATCACTTCCATGACATTTTCACTGATGATGTAGGATTCCTGCTGGAAGGAAAATGTATCCTTCACGATCCGGTAATTCCGATCGATCACCAGGATCCGTCCACCGGCCAGAAACGCCGTCTCATCGATATCGGCCGACAGAGTATTCTGGGAGGATTCGATCCGGAAATGATGCAGCTCGATCTGATCCGCCAGCCGCTCGGCCTGCTCTCCTGTCTTGTCCAGAAGCATATCCGATGCCGTCTTACCTGCGGAGTAGATGATCCCCACACTGGTCGCCGCCAGGATCAGAAGGATCATGAAGATGCCGGAAAAAACCAGAAAGGTCTGCATACTGATATGAAATTTGCCCTGTTTCTTTTCTTTCATGGTTTTTAATCAACATCTTCCGGGCTGTCTGCCATACCTGTCAGTACAGCCGATCCGACACAGCATCTGCAATCAGTCCTCCTTGGGGACCTGCGTCAGTGCTGCACCCACCGCCTCATACGCCTGCACATACAGCATCGCCTGTGCATCGATGGCCGGTTCATCATGCGTCACGTAGGTGTAGAAACCATCCGGGTGCTGCTCTCTTGCTTTCACATTATCTGCCAGCTGGGTCCGAAGCATGCTCCGGATCATATCCTTCAGCTTACTGTCGTAGATCGGTGTCGCCACTTCCACGCGGTGCACCGTATTTCGCGTCATGAAATCCGCCGAAGAGATATACATCTCCTCACGGCTTCCCTTTCCGAAAACATAGACACGGGAATGCTCCAGGAACCGTCCCACGATGGATACCACGCGAACGTTATCCGTCATCCCCGGGATTCCGGTCCGGAGACAGTTGATGCCGCGGATGACCATTTCCACCTTCACGCCGGCCTGGGATGCTTCAATGATCTTGTCGATGATCTTCTTATCCGTCAGGGAATTCAGTTTGAAGCAGAGATATCCCTCTCCGCCGTCCTTCACGATTTGAATCTCCCTCTCGATCTTATCAATGATCTTGTTCTGCAGGCACTTCGGAGCAACCAGCAGATGCTCCGTGCTGGTCAGCACCTCACCCAGGGACAGCGCCTGGAACACGCGGGCCGCCTCAAGTCCGATACCCACATTTGCGGTGATGAGGCAGAGATCCGTGTAAAGACGTGCCGTTTTCTCGTTATAGTTTCCGGTTCCGATCTGGGTGATGTACTGTACACTCTCCCCATTCTTCCGGGTAATAAGGCACAGCTTGGAATGCACCTTCAGGCCGTCCAGACCGTAGATCACATGGCAGCCCGCAGACTCCAGCATACGGGACCACTCGATGTTATTCTCCTCGTCAAAGCGGGCTTTCAGCTCCACAAGTACATCTACCTGCTTGCCGTTTTCCGCCGCCTCCACAAGCGCCTCTACCACCTTACTGTGTTTTGCCAGGCGGTACAGCGTCATTTTGATGGATACGACCTCCGGATCATTTGCAGCCTCCGTCAGCATGTTCAGGAACGGACGGATGCTTTCATATGGGTACGAAAGCAGCTTGTCGCCCTCCAGGATCTGGGGGATCAGGGGCTTCGTCTCGTCCAGCATGGGCGATCTCTGCGGGAACCTCTTTTCAAAGAAAAGCTCTGCCTTGTGCCGCAGGATATCCTGAATGTCAAAAACAAAAGACAAATCCAGCGGAGATTTTGTCTTGAAGATCATATCCTTATCGATCTTCAGGAAATTCTTCATCTGCGTCAGCACCTGCTTATCCAGATCCCTGGTATACTCCATCCGGACCGGCGTCAGCTTCCGGCGCTGCTTGATGACCTCGGCCATATGATCTCGGTAGCTTAGTTCCTCATCATACACCTTATCCGCATCGATATCCGCATTTCTCGTCACACGGATCAGGGACTTGCTGACGATGGTATAGCCCTGGAAGACGCTGGGCAGGAAATGCAGGATCAGTTCCTCTGCCAGCATGGTGTAGCCCTTGGATCCGGGGATCGGGATCAGGCGTTTGAACATTCCGTTATTGCACGGAACGATACCGATCCTGGTCTTCGGATTCTTGGCCTTGCTGTTCTTCGGTACCAGAACCGCAACCGCACAGATCTCATTGTTTTTGATAAACGGGAACGGCTGCTTCTTGCTGACCGTGATAGGGGAAAGTAGCGGCATGATCTCCTGCTCGAAATAGGTCTGCAGATATGCCCCCTGACGCTCGTCCAGCTTCTGGAAATTGATGATATGGATCCCCTCATGCTCCACCTGCCCCATCAGGTTTGCATAGGATATATCCTTCCGCTTGATCAGCTCCTTCACCCGTTCACGGATGGCTTCCAGCTGTTCTTCCGCGGTCATATTCGTTTTATTCTCCCGGGTATTATCCTTCAGGAGCATTTCGTCATGGAGCGACCCCACACGCACCATGAAGAACTCATCGAGATTGGTCTGGAAAATGGAAATGAAGCTGAGTCGCTCGCAAAGCGGTGTCCGCTCGTCTTCCGATTCCTCCAATACGCGTTCATTGAATTTCAGCCAGGACAGTTCCCGGTTTTCATACAGTTGTTCTGCCATATGTACCTTCTCCTTTCTGCCTTATGAGTCGGCCAGGGAAGCCGACTCATAACCCTCACTTCGTTCGGGCATCACCTTCGGTGATGGGCGCATACGCTTCTCATTCCGCCTGATGGCAAAGTGGAAGCTATTCCATACTTCGCGCTTCCGAACACATTATATTATTGTACCACACTTATCTCCATTTGTCATGCGTGAGTCGGGATGATCATCACGTGCTGCGCCTGTACACGAAAAAGCCCACCGGCGATTTTCCGGTGGGCTGTAAGTTTATTCTTCGGTTGTGATTCCTTCTGTCTTGATGATGTATTTTACGCTGCTCTTCATGTCGCTGTTTGCACCGCCGAAGGAGCTGTAAGCAACACCGGCTTTCCGGATATCTTCCAGATTGTTCTTGAAATCATCCAGTTTCACTTCACCCTTATCGATCGCATCGATGAGCTGGTCTGTGGCATCCTTCAGCTGATTTGCACCGGACTGAAGCTTGCCGCTGTTAGCGGAAAGCTGATCCGCGCCGGCCTGCAGCTGTGCAGTACCGTTGGAAAGCTGATTTGCTCCTCTGGACAGCTGACCTGTACCGTCTGCCAGACTGCTCATACCCTGATTCAGCTGACCGGTACCCTGTTCCAGTGCACCAAGTCCCTGATCCAGCTGTGTTGTTCCGTTGGACAATGATCCGAGACCTTCATCCAGCTGACCTGCGCCATCCTGCAGATCACCCAGCCCCTTTGCGAGTTGACCGGTTCCGGTCTGAAGATCACCCAGACCGCTTGCCAGCCGGCCGCTTCCATTCGACAGATCACCCAGGCCCTTTGCAAGCTGACCGCTTCCTGTTTCCAGATCATCCATGCCCTTTGCAAGCTGTCCGGAGCCGCTTGCCAGCTGCTTTGTTGCATCCTTTAACTGCTTGATCTTCGGTTCAAAGGCTGCAAGCTTGTCATCCACTGCCTCGAGAACCGCATCCATACCATAATTCAGACCTGCCATCGCATAAGCTTCGCACATGGACTTGAGAAGCGGTACCACGCCTTCCCCAAGTTTCCGGGACATGGTAGATGTAAATGCGCTGAACTCCTGCGCCAGTTTTCCGTACTCGGTTCCGTAGCCTGTTCCGTAACCTGTACCATAGCCCGTACCATAGCCAAGGCCGTAGCCTTCACCGTAACCGGTTCCGTAGCCTGCCGTATATGCACCTGCAAGTGCCTGTCCGAGTCCCACCATCTGCTGATCCACCGCCGCTTCCACCTGTGCGGAAACCGCCTGTCTGAACTGCGCCAGCATTTCAGGAGTCAGATCCTCGTAATTGAGATCTGCCGTTGCCGGATTCTGCTTCATAGCCGCTTTAATAGCTGTTACATATGCCTGCTCCTGAATAGAGGAGCGAACCGTGTTGTAGATCTGCTGATAGTTGGCATTGCCGGTGATCTTGGTCGGATCCGTCTGCAATGCCCCTGCTGCTTCCTGTGCCTTGGTTGCTGCATCTGTTGCAATACTCTGTTTCAGTTCATCCGTTACCGATGCCTGACCGGCTGCAACCGCTTCCTGCTGAATAATGGCTGCCTGCTGCTCTGTCGTCAGGGTCGGATCTGCCAGTTTTCCGAAGGAAGGAGCTGCGCTCAAAGAATCCGTTACACCCTTGGTCATGGCACCGGATACCGCATCCGCCGTATATCCCTGCGCTTCCACGGTCTGCTGAATGCTTGCCGCCGCTGCCGCACGTTGCTCATCCGTCACATTATCCTTTGCACCGTCAAGGCTCGGCAGTGTCAGATCCTTAACTGCATTATTCAGCTGACCTGCACCGTCTGCCAGTTTGTCAGCACCTTCATTTGCGCTCTTGGTTCCGCCGTACAGCTTGTCTGCGCCATCCTTCGCACTCTTTGCGCCGACTGCCAGCTGATCTGCGCCTTCCTTTGCACTCTTTGTTCCGGCTGCGATCTGATCTGCACCTTCCTTTGCGCTCTTTGCGCCGGCTGCCAGCTGATCCGCACCTTCCTTTGCACTCTTTGCACCGTCAGCCAGCTGATCCGCACCGTCTTTTGCACTCTTAATTCCGCTGTAAATCTGGGATGCTCCGGCCTGTGCACTCCTTGCCCCGTCATTCAGCTTTGCCGCACCGCTTGCCAGATCGGATGCACCGGCATTCACCTGACCGATACCACCTGCCAGCTGATCCACGCCATTGGTATAAGCGGAGATTCCTTCTGCCAGCTGGGTCATACCATCCTGGTACTGTGCACTCTTATCATTGAGTTCTTTCTTCAGTTCATCGAGGTTCAGATCGATGGCATCCTCTGCGAGGACGATGGGTGTTGCAAAGGTCAGCGCCATATCCATCTGGAAATCGGATGCATCCGCCTCGAACTCCACATAATCCGGGAAATTGATGCCTTCAATATCCATGTTCAGGCTGTCGTTCATACCCGGCATACCCACACCGATCACGATGAACCGGCTGCCGTCGCCGATCACCTTACCGTTCGTCACCTTGACATTGGAGAATTTATCGCCGTCCAGCAGAACACCCGTACCCATCAGGAACGGAGCATATACTTCTCCCACCTTTGCGTTGTTGATGTAATCAAAACGGACCGTTACCTTTCCGGACACGCCCGCCAGCGTACTCGGATCCGCATCTTCTCCGTTCAGTTTATAGCTGACCTTTACACCCACCGGAAGTTCCTGAGTGGTCTTGCCCTGATAATAGATGGGCTTGCCATTTGCCTGCCAGGTGATCTCTTCACCGTTTTGCGTAAATGTCTCGTCACCCTTGACATTTTCAATATCCGTCAGGATACTGCGGTCCTTGATTTCCTCCGCACCATCGCTGTTCTTCAGCCATTCGCTGACGATCACGGAATTCACATTTCCGTTCACATCCGCCATAGCATAAACTGTCTCGTCCTTCTCCCCTTCCATGACCCCGTCCAGGTTGAAGGACGCATCGATCAGGTCACCGAGCTTGATTTCTTCCTCTGTCGGTGTCTCTGCCGGCTGGGCAACCGTAGCTGCATCCGGCTTTTTCTCCTCCGCTCCGCAGCCTGCCAGACCCAGCAGCATGGTTCCTGCCATGATTCCGGCCACGATACGTTTCGTAAGATTCTTCTTCATTTACAGTCCCCTTTCTATTCCACACTTCGCGCCTTTCGGCGCTCCGTAAGATTATCACTCCGCACGTATTTGTCGTTTATTTGCTTTACAACATCATTCCAGTGCGTGCTCTGTTTTATGAAGCACACCTTTGAAGCCCATGCTCGTACGCAGGATCACCGGATCAAATACCCGGAGCACTGCCGGCAGCAGCAGAATTACGACAAACATACTGATGATCGCGCCCTTGGCCAGAAGACCGCAGAGGGAGCTGATCATATCGATATTCGAGTAAAGTCCTACACCGATGGTTGCCGCGAAGAAGCTGAGTGCGCTGACGATGATGGAGTGGATCGAGTTCTCCAACGCTGAAGTTACAGCTTCGATCTTCTCCAGACCCGAGAGCCTTGCCTGCTTGTACTTCGTGGTCATCAGGATCGCGTAATCCACGGTGGATCCCAGCTGGATCGTTCCGATGACGATGGATGCCACGAAAGGAAGCACCGTTCCCATGTAGTACGGGATACCCATATTAATGAAGATCGCAAATTCGATCACGGCTACCAGCAGGATCGGAAGCGTTATGGACCGGAATACCACAAGGATGATCACACCGACCATCAGGATCGATACCAGATTGACTACCTTGAAGTCATGATCCGTGATCTTGATCAGATCCTCGGTACAGGGCGCCTCACCGATCAGCATGCCCTTGGTATCGTATTTGTCCAGGATCTCGTTGATCTTGTCACACTGCGCATTTACCTCATCCGTTGCGACCTTGTACTCTGAAAGAATAAAGATCAGCTGATACTCTCCGTTGTCCAAAATACTGATCAGGTTCTTTGGAAGCATATCCCTCGGGAACAGCGGTCCCAGCAGAGAGTCCAGTCCGACGGCGGCTTTCACACCGTCCACCTTGTCGATTTCCTCCACAAACTTGTTCACCGATTTTGAGTCGACCTTGCTGTCCATCAGGATCAGATGTGTGGAGCTCATGTTAAACTTCTCATCCAGCTTCGCGGCTGCCACCATACTGGACAGATCCTGCGGAAGCGTGGAATCCAGATTATAGTATACTTCATTATGTGACTGTCCGTAATATGCGGGAACGATCAGAACCGCAAAGATGATCAGTCCGATATAGAAATGTTTTACCAGCCATTTGCAGAGTCCCGAGAGATTCGGGATCAGCGGCTTATGCTTTGTCTTTTCCACTGCCTTATCAAATACCATGATCATGGACGGCAGTATGGTCACACAACAGATAACGCCGATGACAACACCCTTTGCCATGACCAGACCCATATCGAAGCCCATGGTGAAGCTCATGAACATCAGCGCCACGAAACCGGCCACCGTTGTGATGGAACTTCCGACTACGGAAGTAAGGGTCTCATTGATGGCATTGGCCATCGCCAGCTTGTTGTCTCCGTGACTGACCTCTTTCTCTGCGGAATAACTGTGCCACAGGAAGATGGAGTAATCCATGGTGACTGCAAGCTGCAGCACGGCCGCCAATGCCTTGGTCACGTATGAGATCTCTCCCTGAATGAAGTTACTTCCCAGATTATAGATCACGGCAAAGCCGATACTGAGAAGGAACAGGAACGGGATCAGGAAGGAATTCATGGTGGTCATAAGCACGATCAGACTGAGGGTAACTGCGATAACAACGTAGATCGGGACCTCCTTATCCGACAGATCCTTGGTGTCCACGATCATGGCGGACATACCGCTGATGTAGGTCTGTTCCGATGCCACCTCCCGAAGATCCGCTATGGCCTTCATGGTCTCATCCGAAGACATTGTGGTGTCGAAGATGGCAATCATCAATCTCGCATCACCGTTCTTCAGCATCTTTCCGTACTTGGACGGAAGCAGTTCCTCCGGAATGGAAATATCCATCAGGGATCCGTACCAGATCACCTTTCTTACATGGGGCACCTCTTCCATCCGTTGGGCCATTACCTTGATATCCTTCTCGTTCATACCCTCCACAACGACCATGGAGAAAGCGCCGGTCCCGAAATCATTTGCCAGAATTTCCTGGCCCTTCATGGTTTCGATCTCCTTCGGCAGGTATGTCAGGATATCGTAGTTCGTTCGGGTTGAAAAGTATCCGATGGCTGACGGTATGATCAGGATCACCGCCAGGATCAGGATTGGGATCCGCAGCCGAACGACTGCTTTTCCTAAACCTTTCATAAAAAAACACCTCCGGTAATATTATAGATAGTGAATCTTGAAAACGGATATATGTTTTTCCGTTCACATGTTACTATATTACCGAAGGTGGTATGTTTCATTAGACATTTATAGAGATTTGACAAAGATTTTTCAATTTTATGGACATATTGATCTGATCAACCGTTTTATTTACCGTTTTCTCCGCCGTCCTGCTCCTCCACGACCCGCATATAGGCCAGCTGTTTGAGGATATTCAAAAGCTTCAGCATCCGTGCCGCTACCACAGCCGGTTCTTCCTGCATGCCCTGTTCGATCCACTCAAAAAGCATTCCGCAGATCCCGTAAGCAAAGAACCTGGCCAGGAGCCTCTGCTCCTCCCGGTTCATGTGCCGCACTTCGCGGCTATCCATGGACGGCTGATTTCGCAGATACTCGATCGCCGCATTGAAGATATCCTCCGAATCCTTCAGCAGCAATGTTTTCATATCCTCGGCCGAATGGCGGATGGTATTGATACTGAATTCCTTGTCCTTCCGGACCGCAATCAGGATCCCTTCCAGGCAGCGGTCCCAGTTTTCCATCGTGATGCCCGTCATATTCGGCTCATAATAATCCACACGGTAGATCCATTTCAGAAGATCATATTTGTCCTGGAAATGATAATAAAAGGTCTGGCGGTTCACATGGCTCCGCGCCGCGATCTCGCCTACAGATATTTTATCAAAGCTCTTCTCCTTGCACAGCTCTTTCAGGCTGTCCGCGATCAGATGCTTTGTTTCCAAAGTTTCAGTCATTTTTCAGTCTCCGCAATTATAATGTGTTCAGTGATGTATTTAGTAATGTATTCAGTGATTCATCCAGTCCACCCGGATGCCATTAAAAATATGTATTATTCTATCGAAAAATATGATAGAATTCAAGGTGTGCGGCAGAAAATCGATTGATAAATAAGATCAAAAAACCGTATCACGGTACATATGAAGAAAATGATTACCATTCAGGCGGCACTCCCTGCCGCCGAACAGAAAGGAGACCCTGCGCTATGGGCTGGACCGGACTTATCATTCTGCTTTTGATCCTTCTACTGGGAGGATACTACATTTACACCGTTACACATGTAACAAAAATGGACAGTATCGCCAGAAATGCAGGAGGTGAACTGGACACTCTGATCTGGGATCGGAACCACGTTTATGAACAGATCACCGCAAAACTTCAGGAACACGGGATCGAGCTGGACGAGAAGCTGACGAAGAAACTCGGGCTCGGACTGGGTATGACACCTTCCGTACAGATGGCCAATTATACGGAACTTCACCGCCGCTGGACGCAGCTGCTTCCCATCATGGAAGAGCACCCGGAACTGAAAGAGGATGAGGCTCTGGAAAAACTGAAGGCGCGATTTGCTGATCTTAGAGTAGAGACCATGAAGGCAGAATCCAAGTATAACCGGGCAGCAACGGATTTCAACGCTTACATTCAGAAGCCCTTCCCGGGATTCATCGCCGCACGAAAGACCAAGGGCACAAGATCCAACTTCAATGTCGTCCTGGCCGAGGCAAACATTAACGATCCGCTGAGCCATATATAAGAATACCGTGCCATCACCGAAGGTGATCCATAAGCGGAATGAGGGTTATGATCCGGCTTCCTTGGCCGGCTCATAAGGAAGAGAGGATGCATTATGAGAATTCTGGTTGTGGAAGATGAAAAGCGATTGGCAGAGACCATCGCAGATATCATAGAAGAAGCCGGTGATACGGTGGACATTCAGAACAACGGAGAAGACGGCTACTACGATGCTTCCTCCGGGATCTATGATGCCATCGTTCTGGACGTGATGCTCCCGGGCATGAACGGATTTGACATCCTGAAACAGCTGCGTGAGGAAGGAATCTCCACTCCCGTGCTGATGCTGACTGCGCGCACGGAACTGGGCGACCGGGTACAGGGTCTGAACCTTGGTGCAGACTACTATCTCACAAAGCCCTTTGAAAATGCAGAGCTGGTTGCCACTCTGCATGCCATCATGCGTCGGAAATCCGATTATGTCCCGGAGAATGTGACCTTCGGTGACCTGGTTCTCTCTCCGTCCTCCTGCGAACTATCCTGCGGTGCCAAATCCATTAAACTGAACGCCAAAGAATTCGAGCTGATGCGCTACCTGATGATCAACGGTAAAAACATCCTGTCGAAGGAAACCCTGATCAACAAGATCTGGGGCTACGACTCCGATGCGGGCGATAACAACGTGGAAGCATATATCTCTTTCCTGCGCAGAAAGCTTGCTTCGCTGAAATCCAATGTATCGATCCAGGTTGTTCGGAAGGTCGGATATCATCTTTCCGACGGAACCAACTAAGTTCCCCACCGGTTATCACATTTACGATAAAACCAACCGGTCCTCTTCCGGATCCATCATGCAGAGCGACATTGATCAAGCTGAAAAACCATGTAATATGATGATAGGGTCAAAAGGTCCAAGCGATGCGCTTGCGCGGTCGCTTGAGACCTTAATTGACCCGCAAAACACGAACGGCGTAGTCATTTTGCACAGCAAAATGACGAGAGCCGTGAGTGTTTTAGCAGCACATTGCACACGTAGTGTGCGTGCTGCGAATCATCAGCTGGGAGCAAAATACCTTTTGACCCCAGCATCAAAATATGCATGATAAAAAACATCGGGGAAAGAAAAAAGAATAAGTGATGTGATATAGGGGGAAAACTAAATGGAGCATTCAATTAAATCAACCATACCAACCATTGAAACCATAGAAACAATTCAATCAGGTTCTTTTGATTTCAATGATCCGAAGATCAAGACGGCCTACGCATTAAATTTATGTACGGTGTCTGTATCACAGATCATCGATTACCATGATATCGTGATCCTGGAACAGGAATATGATGCGATCCTGAACAATCTGAATATTGAAAAGATGCCTAAGGATGAGGCATTATTGAACATTCTGAAACAGCTTCTGGATACGATCAATTCCTTCCGTATGCAGGAGGATGATCGAAAATTCATCGACCGGGAATATCAGAACAAGATGAAGACTGCCATTTGGAGTGCGATTCCCGGAATCGGTATTTTTGTGGAAGGCCATCCGGTTTCTCTTGTAATGTCACCGGCTTCGCAGGTCGGTATCGGATATATGAATTATCGAAAGCAGAAAGCGGAGAATTCATTTGCATATGAGATGGAAAGATGGCAGTTGCATCGGGATGCGATCGAACGGTTTAATAAACTCCGCAGAGAACTATTCAGTTCGGCGTGGCGTTTGGTGGATGCCCATGACATTCCGGATGCGTATCGTCTGACAGAGCGCCAGATCACACAGTACAATGAGATCCTTATGGATCCGGACGATTATCGAAAGTATGAACGTTTGGATTCAATCAAAGAACAGTTTATCGCGTATCCCCCGTTTTGGTATTTCTTCGGGAATACAGCCAATCAGTTATGGAGAGTGACAGAAGGAGAGCTTTCAGATTATTATTTTGCGGCCGCAAAGTGTTATTTTGAGATATTCGTTCGCTCCTTTAAGGCCTGTGATCTACTCAGAGAGAATCTGGTGGCATCTTCCTGTGCGCTTGAGTATATTGATCTGCTGCGTGTGGACGTGCCGGAAGAAAAGGCGAAGATCAGTGAGCTGCTTCAATTTACGCTGGATCATTCCGGAAATGCCAATGATGTCCTGCAGCTGACGGCATTTTCATATCTGAAGATCGGTGACGGAAAAAGTGCCGCCAAACTGTTTCGTCGTCTGGTCAATGAAGGTTATAATGCAGTGATCAATGCACAGCTTCTCAGCAGATATTATGTCGGTGCATTTATATCCGGGGATTCTTCCGCTGTTGCAGGATATCGTTATTTAGAGAAAAGGATGAATAAACGGTACCTTTATCCGCTCCCAGACCAGAAGTTGCTTGGGGCAGACAATTATGAAGTGATCGAAGACCTTCAGAAGAGATTTCTTGCAAATCAAAAAGAGATCCTGACTCATAAGTTTGCGCTTGTGATCGACAGGTTCCAGAAGAAGTATGAGATCCTGTTCAATAAATGTATTCCGGTTCCGGAAGATAAGAAATATACCGATAATTATTTTGACGGGACAGTGAATTCTTTGGCGATTCGTAAGGAAGACGGAAATGAACTTCGAAACCGTAAGTCTTTGGTGGCTTATATTGAGGTACTGCAGGATTGCAATTATCCGTACAATTACCTGACGGTTTTGAATGATATGCTGAGTGGGTCATATCAGTTGAATTCCGTTCAGGGACACGAGAACGAGTTGCTGAAAGTTCTCAGCGAGGCAGTGATCAAGCAACGTCAGAAACTGCTTGAGTTTCATCGATTGATTGAAAACGATGATGTTACGTTTGAGACGTACAATAAAATGCTGGCGGTTTCTTTTGACGACCTTACGAAATCGTTTTTTGACAGGATCATAGATTATACGGCGGATTATATTGCCGGAAAAAAAGATATAGTTGCAATGAATGAAGGGGAATCCAATCTTCGGGAATTCTGCATTCAGCAAGGGTTTGATACACCGGAAATGTTGTATGAGACTGCGGATGATCTGGTGGATGTACCGGAACTGAAGAAACAATATCTTGGGTTTGAACTGATTGATGAAGGAGCTACGACAGCATTTACGGATGACCGATATGATGAGATCGGACGAAAGCTGTCCCCGTTCAGAGAGCTACTGACAAAAGAAGATGCCGGGCTGTTCTTCCTGATGAAGGATCAGCAGGATTTTGAAAAGTATTTTACGCAAAAGATCTATGGTGTGGACCGTCATAAACTGCAGCGTAAGACGGTGGCTGTTCTGGATGATCGAAATGATTCAGATAGCGACCTCCTTTTCACCACGGACGGAATCGTTCAGATCGTAAAAGAAAAATATAAGGAACCGATGCCGTATGACGATATTCAGGTTCTTCCGGAGAATGCCGGCCTTATGATCCATCAGGAGTATGATAATCAGGAGATCAATATGCAAAGTCTTCTCAATGCGGTCAAGTCACTCCGAAAGGATCCTGTCATGAAGGTTTATGAGAGCAAGAATCCGGTGGACTTTATCTTCGGGTTCTTCAAAAAGTAAGTATTTTCGATATATCGAAATTGTGAAAAAAATAGTGTGAAGGTGAACTGTATAATGAATAACATAAACGTAAAAATAATCGATGAACCGGATGAGAAGTCCCGGATTGCCCGGGAGGTTCTGGAAAATCTGATGGAATGGTTTGAGGTAGAGGAATCCAGGGAAGGATATATCCGCGACTGTCGGGAATGGACGTTTTTCGCGGCGGAGCAGGATGGGAAAACCGCCGGATTCCTGTGCCTGAAGGAGACCGGAAATGCGACGGTTGAGCTGGCGGTCATGGGTGTCCGGAAAGATATTCACCGCGGTGGCATCGGCCGCGCGTTGTTTGAGACGGCGAAGGAATATGCGTCTCATGCGGGATATGAATTTATGCAGGTGAAGACCGTACAGATGGGCTGTTACGAGGATTACGATCAGACGAATCGGTTCTATATCGGTGTAGGATTTAAGGAACTGGAAGTGTTCCCGTTGCTGTGGGATGAAGCAAATCCGTGTCAGATCTATGTGATGAGTCTGAAGGAGCAGAATATGCTTCAGTTGATGAAGGAGCGTCGGAGTTACCGTGGACCCTATAAGCCCGACAAGGTTCCTCATGAGGATCTGGCAGCGATCCTGCAGGCCGGTCTGGCCGCGCCTTCCGGCTGCAACAGGCAGACCACAAGCCTTATCGCGGTGGATGATGAGGAACTTCTGGCGAAGCTCCGTGCTGAGATCGAACCTCCCATCGCTGAAACAGCGCCGGCCATGATCTGTGTTCTGACACAGAGCGTGAATGCTTATCGAGATCGTTGCTACGCCGTGCAGGATTACTCTGCGGCCATTGAGAATATGCTGCTTGCTATCACGGCTCTGGGTTATCAGAGTTGCTGGTACGAAGGGCACATCACGGATGATGACCGGATCGGAGATCGGCTGGCGAAGATCCTGGGTGTGCCGGAGGAATATGAACTGGTATGTGTTCTGCCCGTGGGCGTGGCAGAAGAAGAACCGACCGCACCGAAGAAAAAAGAATTTGAAGAACGGGCATGGTTCAACGGGTTTCGAGTTAGAGGATAAAACGAGGTTCGTATGGATATAAAGAAAGCAATCAAAGAACGCCACAGTGTGCGGAGTTTCAAGGCCCTTCTCGAAGGTGGATCTCGGGATCGTGAAGTATCATTTTGAAGCGGTTACAGGGAGAAGCGTGAAGACAGAATAATCAGAACGGAGCACGGACTAGAAACAGAAAAGTAAAGCAAATAAATGCCCAATACGTGCGAAGTGATGATCTTACGGAGCGCGAAAGCGCGAAGTATGGAATAGTGAGGTGTGGATGAGAAAAGACAGATGGATAAAAATCTTAAGGTTCTTTCTTGCGGGGCTTGTCTTTTTTGTGATGCTCGGACCGAAGGAATGCTTTGCTGACGCATCTGAGAACGGCAGCCAGGTGGGTCCTGTGTATGTGAAAGATAATACAATCTTTAACGGTATGAGGGCCATCATCCCTGCCGAAGGAAGATGCGGCCTTTATGTTCTTGAGGGACACCAAAATACTGCATATATGCGTCTCTGGTTCCTTTCGCTGGAGACAGGAGAATCGGAGCTGCTTCTGGATGAAGAGGACTTGAACTGCGATATCCGAAAGACGTTCCTTCAGGGAGAGACCCTCTATATCCTGGTTTATCAGTACGGTGTTTCCGAAGGGGAAATCCCCATGCAGGTGTGGGCTTATGATGTGAATACGTTTGAACGGACCAAAGTGATCGGTCTGAACACTTCCGTTTCATTTAGTCGATTCGGCGTGGATTCGAAGGGGAGGATCTATGCATCGGTAAATGATTCCTTTGACTATGAAAAAGCGGGTGAGACCCTTTACCGATTTGATGCAGACGGACAGCTGATAGATTTAAGCGAGTGTCCGAAGCGGGTTTTCAGCTATGAGGC
>JAILAR010000044.1 GCA_024681515.1 Eubacterium sp.
GAGCCTCAGACAGAGAGCTATAATTGAGTCTGTAAAAGGAAGTAATGCCATTGAAGGAATTGTTACAACCGATGACAGGATCAGAGAAATTATTAATGGCGCTGTTCCTGTTACACATGATGAAAAGGAAATTTCCGGATACAAAGATGCTCTGAATATAATACATACAAATTATGCAAACATGGATATCGACGAGGGAGTGATTCGAATGTTTCATCGGCTGATAGAAGAAGGAACAAATGTGTCTCATGCCGGTGAATACAAGAAAACCAGTAATTTTATCATGGAGTATAATGAAACATACCGAGGAGGCAATAACTCTTGAGAAACCCTATAGAAGAGATAAATCAACGGTAAACAAAATCAGGGGATTTTCGGTAGTATTATTTATTTGAGTGTAGTTAAACGGGGAGAAAGAGAAATGTTAAAAATTACAGGAGTCGTAAAACATATTACTATTCATGGCCCCAAAGCCGGATTTGGATTCATTGGTGGTGATGATGGTGTTGATTATTATTTTAACAGCAGGTCTATTCGTGATAAAGATTTATATATCGATGATTTTCGTGAAGGGGATGAAGTAGAGTTTTTACCGAGCAAACAGAAAGATGAAAAGGGAAGAGGTCAGGCCCGTGATGTTGTACTACGCGGAGACTCTCTGGCAGATAGAGCCTCAAATGATGAAAACGGAGATGATTCGCTGACTGTTGAGACAGAAAATAATTATACAGACGAAATGGAAATAGAAAATCAACCTGATGATTTTGAACAAAGTCAGGATGAGGATGGGGTTTTCAGATATTATCGTCCGGGCTTTCCGAGATATTTTGATCGTGATCTGTTATACGATAAATTTCTAAAATCAAATTCGGGTGAGGATATTATTCTTGATAAACTGAGCAAGGTACTGTATATTTCCAAATTGGGAAAGCAACAGTATAGTATTTCCAGCACTTATGAGTTTTGCTTGGCGGGTGTAACAAAGTTTTTAAAACAGTATATTCGTGGGCAGCGAGAGTTTATTATTGTTTTGGCGTATTTTGCAACCGGAGATTGGCAAGAGAAAAACTATCTGGTCGAAAGACAGATCAGATTAAGAAAAGAGGTTAGTGATAGAGATCCTCTTGTGAATTTTTATGTTCTGATCAGTAATGCGGTTAATTTGCGGACTGAAATAGATCGAAAAAAGGGTGGGACAGGAGCAGCAATAATACCATTCTCGTTCGAAGAAATAATAAAAACGACTAATGAAAATGAATTGATTGATCTGTTGAACAGGCGATTTGGAGAGTATTATTATGAAAATAACATGCTTGGTGAGACGGGCGCAATAGATGATGATGCATTGCTGTTTGGCGATAGAGGAATGATTGCAGATGGGATTGTTAGTAGATGCGAGAGAGGAGAGAATTCAGGTATTTTTGGCTTGCGAAGGAGTGGAAAATCATCTGTATTGAACGCAGTTTGTCGCAGATTGGATAGGGCTGATATTCGATATATAAAGGTTGAGTCACGATCTCAATTAGAACATATTTCATGGAAAACTGCCCTTTTTGAAATGGCAAAAAAAATACGGATTACAACCGCAAATCTAGAGCAATCAGATGATGAAACCAGTAGAGAGTTTGAACAACGGCTTAATTTGAATCACTTGGAAGAGGACTATGAGAAAAAAGCTACTGTGTGTTTTGTTGAAGATGTGAAATTATATTGCAGAAATCTATCTGCATTTGTTATTGCAATTGATGAAGTTGAATTAATTACTTACAATACAGCCTCATCAAGTACATGGAACAATGTTGAGGCGTATACAGCTTTTTGGGGTGCTCTTAGAGATTGTGGATGTTCATTGATCGTTTGCGGGGTAAACTCAACAATTAATGAAGTAAATACTATTAATTTTAAAGGGGCACAAGGAGATAACCCAATGTATGGAAGGATAATTTTGAGTGGGGATTCTTCAAAGACATATTTACCGGCATTCACCGATGAACAAACGAAATATATGATTAATAGTTTGGGTGCTTATAGTAATATTGATTTTTCTGATGTTTATGTTGAGATTAACAGGGAGTTTGGAGGACAACCATATGCGGTGAGACAGTTTTGCTCATATGTTTTTGAGAATGTTAAACATTTACGGAAAATAAATAAAAAATATATTGTAGGCAAAGCTACTGTAATTCGATTGCTTGAAGAATTTTCGTCCTCTGCAAAGGGAAGTGAATTATGTTCAGTTATATTACAGCATGTTCAGATCTTTAGTGATGAATATGCACTGTTAAAGAAGATAGCACTTGCACCGGAAAAGTATAAGACTATCGAAAATTCTGATGTGAGATCGATCGATCACTTGTGTAAATATGGATTGATTGAATATGACTATGGAACACAATATGTTGCTTTCAGAATCAGGATGATAAAAGACTATATTGTAAGAACGCAACAAAAAGATCCAATTGATATGTCTAACGATGAAAGACGTGAATATATTCAGGGGATTGTTGCTGACGTAGAAAAGAAATTAAAAAAATATATACGTAATTATTATTTCTTTGCACAACAAATAGATGGATTTAGAAGATATATTATAGACTCTATGCGGTCGAACAATCCGGTTGTTAAAGTGAATATTCAATATGGTGGCCCTTCCGATCCGCATACCTGCGAATATGATGATTTTTTTGATCATAAAAAATATATCATGTATTTTTCGTCTGTTCGTACTATTATTGTTAATAGATGGAATCTATTGGGGACAAATATACAGAATGAAAATATATCTAAAACCGATTTTTCCAGATATATGAAAGATCTTAATGCGGGTAGAAATGATGCGGACCATTATGATGCAGAGGATTTGACAAATGCTCCTGATGAATGGGAAATTAGTGATGATACTATGAAAGCTTTTAATTATGCATACGGGAAATTGAAACCATTTATTGATAAGATTAAATGACAACGCATCGAAAAGTAAGCGTTCCGGCGCTCATGAATTATCTTAATTCAAATATTAAACACAGGCTGCCTGCACCGAAACTAGGGCTCTATATGAAAAAGGTTCTGTCGCATAATTCCATAAAGAAGCGGGTGGATAAATCCGGACTCTGGAAACAGTCCCCGGAAGATTTCGATCCTTCTTCGGCAGAGGATTTTTGGAATGTCGTGAACGGACATGATATTCTGGCAATATTGAGACTGATAAACGAAGATGCGGAAACGGCATATTCCAATGCCGGAGGAAGGCTGCTGAATCGGGATTTTGAAGTCGATCTGATTGAGAATTATGACTATGACTGCATTAAGAGTACAAAGATCTACGCTGACATGAAGTCAGAAGCAATCGTATAAACCAAATGACGATCCGCCGGAGGCAGCTCCGGCGGATCGTGGTTTTTAAAACTGTTCAAAGGAGTGTTCCGAAAAGTTTTTTTGGAAGATTTTGCCAAGAAATTTCGTTAAAATTAACAGTGATTCGTTGAAATGAACAACGATTTATGCTATTATGAAAATGGTATGTTCTATGCGTTTACAGAGTTAGCACAGAGTAACAAACGGAGTTTTAGACGGAGCTTTAAATGGAAAAGAAATTACTTGTCCTGGATATCGACGGGACATTGGTGAATAATGAGAAGCAGATCACCCCGAAGACCAAAGACGCCCTCTTTCGGGCCATGGAAGCGGGACACAGTATCATGATCGCATCGGGGCGTCCCACCCCGGGTGTGCAGCGTTATGTGGAAGAGCTGCGCATGAAGGAATACGGCGGATACACTCTGACCTACAACGGAGCGCGGGTTCAGGAATGCGGAAGCGGGAAGGTGATTTACGAGAAACGTCTTTCGCGGGAATTTCTGCCGAAGATCTATGCGTATGCCGAAGAACATGATCTCGGTATCATCACTTACGAGAATGACCTTTCGAAGGAACCCCAGGTTCTGTCCGGCCGGCGGCTGGATGACTGGATCCTCTGGGAGGCGAAGATCAACGGCCTGACGGTGGGAGAGCGGGAAGGCTTTCTGGACTATGTGGATTACGACGTTTATAAAGTGCTTCTGACTTCGGATCCTGAGAAGTCGGAAGGCTATATGAAGGAACTGCAGGAGCTCCTCGGCCCGAAGGTAAATGTCATGCGTTCCGAGGCGTTCTTCATCGAGATCACCGCCCGGCATATCGACAAAGCCCGCACGCTGGAACGTGTGATCGGTCCTATCGGAGTTACCCAGAGCAACACCATCTGCTGCGGAGATGCTTTCAACGATATCTCCATGGTGGAATACGCAGGCGTCGGCGTGGCCATGGGCAACGCCAAGCCCGAGGTCAAGGAGGTTGCGGACTATATCACCGCAAGCAATGAGGAGGACGGCATCGCCCGGGTGGTGGAGCGGTTCCTGCTCTGTCCGGATGAAGAGTCTGAGACGTATGAGGGTGGAAACATCATGAAACAGCTGTGACACAAAAAATCAGGAGCGCGTGAATGAGAATAGATTTTTCTATTATTTTCATAGGCATGATCATCGGCCTTATCACCTGCGCCGTGATCGCCAGACGATCCAAGAAAGCGATCGGTTCTTCGGTTGCGTTCTTTTTGATCGCGCTCATCATGCCCATGGCCGGCAATCTGGTCATCATCGTTTCCAGTGAGAAAGCTGTCGCCGAGATCGGCTGCTATACCTACTATCTGGGCATGGACCTGATGCTCTTTGCGCTGGGCCGCTTCACCATGAAATACTGTGAGCTGAAGTTTCGGCACAAATGGATCCCCATCACGATCTGCACACTGCTCATCGCGGACGTGATCCAGTTCCTTTTGAATCCCTTCTTCCGCCACGCCTTTGACACGGAACCCGTGCTTGTGGACGGGAAGGATTATTACCGTCTGGTGCCGCACCTGGGCCAGACCTATCACCGCATTATCGACTATGGCCTCATCGCCGCGATCCTGATCGTCTTCCTGGTCATGGTGATCCGGACGCCGAAGATCTCTTCGGAGAAATACTCCGTGATCCTGATCACGCTCTTTATCGGCATGATCTGGCAGACCGTATATATCTTCTCCCGTTCGCCGGTGGACCGGTCCATGATCGGTTTCGGTGTCTGCGGTATCGTGATCTTCTTCCTGTCCCTGTATTACCGCCCCATGCGGCTGATGGACCGGATGCTGGGAGATATCGTGTCAGAAGCCCCTTCCGGATTCTTCATCTTTGACACGCAGCAGAAGTGCCTTTGGGGAAATGCCACCGGCCTTGAAATGCTGCATTTGCCGGAGACGGATCTGGACAAGGTGCCGGACCGACTGCGCGTGGTTTTCGGCGAGATCGACGAGAATATAACGGAGGAATGGGAGGTCCAGAAGGCGATCGGCATGGGAAACGAGATCCGGTATTACACTCTGGAGAATCGCAAGACCCTGAACAAGAAGAAAAACAAGGTGGTGGGAACCGTCCTTCGCATCGCGGACCTGACCGAGAAACGCCGGGAGCTGCAGAAAGAGATCTACAACGCGACCCACGATCCTCTGACCGGTCTCTACACCCGCGAATACCTGTACATGAAGATCGAGGAAATGATGCAGGCCCACCCGGGCATCCGGTTCTACACCTGTTTCCTGGATGTCAATGAATTCAAGATCGTGAATGACATTTACGGGACGGATTTCGGCGACTACGCGCTCAAATGCGTGGCGGACTGGATCCGCGGAGATATGACGAAGCACTGCGTCTACGGGCGGCTGGCGGGAGACACCTTCGGCGTCTGCATCCCCGTGGAGGAATTTGACCGGAAGAAAGTGGAACGGAATATGGACCAGTTCACGGTCAATGACGGGCAGCGCGAGCACCATCTGCTGATGCATCTCGGCGTGTATGAGGTGACCGAGAAGGGCATCGATGTCTCCGTGATGTTTGACCGTGCACATATGGCCGTCGCCCCCATCAAGGGCGATTACAAGACGCATATCGCGTTCTATGACGATGCGCTCCGTCGCGACGTTCTCTGGGGCAGACACATCACCTCGGAGCTGCAGACGGCTCTGGAAGAAAAGCAGATCCGTCCGTATCTGCAGCCCATCGTGGATAACAGCGGCAAGGTCGTGGGTGCGGAGGCGCTGGTGCGCTGGATCCATCCGGTATCCGGTTTCCTGTCGCCTGCCAAGTTCATCCCGATCTTTGAGAAGAACGGAATGATCGCGGAAGTGGACCGCTACATGTGGCGGTCAGCCTGCGAGATCCTGGCCCGTTGGAAGAGAGAAGGGCATGGAGATATCTTCATCTCCGTTAACATCTCCCCGAAGGACTTCTACTTCATGGATGTGGTGGAAGAGCTGAAGAAGCTGGTATGGCATTACGCCATCGATCCGAAGCTGCTCCGGGTGGAGATCACCGAGACCGTGATGATGACGGAATCCGAGAAACGCTCCGAGATCATCACCGAACTCCAGAAGGCCGGCTTCATCGTGGAAATGGATGATTTCGGCAGCGGCTACTCATCGCTGAACCTTTTGAAAGATATGCCGGTGGATGTGCTGAAGATCGATATGGCCTTCCTCCGCAAGTCCCCCAACGATGTCAAAGCAAGGACCATCGTACACAACATCATTCGCCTGGCGGAAGAGTTGGGCATCACCTCCCTCACCGAAGGCGTCGAGACGGAAGACCAGTTCGGCAAACTCTCCGAAATGGGCTGCCGCCTGTACCAGGGCTACTACTTCTCCAAGCCGATTCCGGTAGAGGAGTTTGAGGCGTTCGCGTTTGGGAAGAAGGAAGAGCAGAGTGGAGAAGCGACCGAAGAGAAGGCGGACGCAGAGAAGACGAACGTAGAGAGTACAGATACGTCGGATGCAGAGAAAGCGGATGCAGCGAATATGGATAAAGCGGATGCGGAAGCAGCCTGTCATTCTGAGGAGCGTAGCGACGAAGAATGACATGTAGGCTTAACTTAAAAAGAGATGGCATCCAATCAGAAGGGACGATTCCGGTGGTAGCATATCACCGCGGGATCGTCCCTTTTTCGCGCAATTCGCTTCTAATGTATGATTCCTCAAACAAAATCCACGAATTGTCTATCAATTTCGGTTGCGAATCCATGAAAAACAAGGTATAATGTTCCCCGTATGTTCGCAGAAATAAGTATGCAAAGCATCAGAAGGAGGGATTCTATGAAAGATCACAGACCTGTGCTGGAAACCCTCTTTCTCATCCTGCAGATCGGGATCACCATGATGGTGACCTTCGGCCTCTGCTTCGCCATAGGCCTTCTGCTGGATCGCCACCTGGGCACGAAACTGCTCTGGGTGTTCATCCTGCTGGGAATTGCCAGCGGTTACCGGGCAGTGTATCTGCTTATACGAAGACATATCAAGGGGAAGACCTATGAAACCGAAGAACCGGAATGGGCAAAACGGGCTTTTCATCCGGATGACGAGGATCCGTAGGGATCCGGAAGCGGGGAGGACCCTCGCTGAACTGATCTTCGGAACCATTCTGATCTCCGCAGGGATCGCTCTTATAGGAACGATCTTTCTGCCGGGCAGGTGGTACTTCCTTGGAGGCGTGATCGTCGGTGCGGTGACAGCGGTGCTTCTGGTCATAAATATGTATGACTCCATCGAAGCAGCCCTCTCCATGAACGAGAGACGCGCCCGAAACTATGCCTCTACCCATGCAGCCCTCCGCCTCATTGTGACGGCTGTGCTGCTGGCGATTGCCGTCTGGATCAGTGTTTATTCCTTCGCGGGATTGGCACTGGGTGTGGCAAGTCTGAAGATTTCGGGCCTTCTGCACAAGCCGATCGCAAAGCTTTTCGACAGATATGCGCCTGCACCGACCGACGGCACCTCGCCGGAACCTGTGAGACACGGCATGGTAAGCTATCGTACGCCGGTGCGTAACGCAGATGATAACAACGTTGATTCGTCGACGAAGCCGACGAGACACGGCATAGTCAGTTATCGTACGCCGGTACATGGAGTGGACGACCACGTGGCCGAGACTGTGGAACATGATGCAGAGAATCGTACATCTGAGAACATGGTACATGATACCGAGAATCATACGGCCGAGAAAGTGGTACATGATACGGGGAATCGTTCATCCGACACCGCATCACGTAGTATAGAAAACCATGAGGCCCAAAACGTGTCACATGGTCCGGAAAACCACATGGATGATGGGATTGATATCACAGGCTTACATCTGTCCGGTCCGGAGGTAAACAGCCGGATCGACCAATATATAACAGGAAGTCGGAAACCCCGCAGATTCTGCAGAAAAAACAAAAAATCTGACTGATCGCGGAGCGTTGGATCTGTAAAAAAAGGAGACAGTATAAATGCAAAGTGTGGCATCATCTTTGGGTGTCCTGCTGATGGGCATCCTGCTCCTGCTTATCCTGCTTTTCTGAGCGGAGTATGCATAGCTTATTATCACCCGGTGTAGATTACCCGGTGTGAGATTACGCATTACATTGCACATAGGAGCGCAAATAGATACTGAATATTACGGAGCGCCTTAGGCGCGAACTAACATAAAGGAGTTGCAGAACCTTGTTAAGTACACTGGCGATGGGCATGTCCCATCCGGTCCTGATGGAGGAAGCCTCGGACGGAGCGGATTTTTACATCCATGAGCTCTTTCCCATCAACTTCTTCGGATCAACCGTACACATTACAACTACACATGTCTGCACGCTGATCGTTGTTGTGGTGATCATGATCCTTGCACTGCTGGGCCGGCATTTCTTCTTCAAGGCCGAGCGGGAAGGGAAGATGACCACGGTCTCCACTATCGTGGAGATGTGCGTGGACCTGTTGAACAGCTTCGTCTTCGGCACCATGGGCAAGAAGGCAGGACGGAAATACGTGAACTACATCGGTGTTCTGTTCCTGTTCATCTTTTTCAGCAACACGTCGGGTATCCTGGGACTCCGGCCGCCCACCGCGGATTACGGTACGACCCTGGCCCTGGCCCTGATCAGCTTTGTGATGATCGAGTACGCGGACATCCGGTACAACAAATGGAACATGGTGAAGGGCCTCTTCGAGCCGTTCCCGCTGTTCTTCCCGATGAACGTGATCAGCATCTTCTCGACGCCGCTGTCCATGTCCCTCCGTCTCTTCGGAAATATCCTTGGAGGTACGGTTCTCATGACACTTTACTACGGCATGCTGCCGTGGTTTGCGAAGCTGGGTGTTCCCGCAGCACTGCACGTCTACTTCGACGTCTTCTCGGGTGCGATCCAGACCTACGTATTCTGCATGCTGACCATCACGTTTATCTCCGACAAACGCGGAGACAGCGGACTCATGTAATACGGGAAGGATCCCGACACTCGAACAAACAAACATAAAAAAGAATCTTCAAATCACATAAATGGAGGAAAAAGTTATGAATGGCAATTTTGACGGAAATGATCTGGTTCACGCTTTCTCAGCGCTGGGCGCGGGCATCGCAGTATGCTCCGGTATCGGTACCGGTATCGGCCAGGGAAATGCAGCCGGCCTCGGTGCGCAGGCAGTAGGACGTAACCCGGGAGCAAAGGGTACGATCATGTCCACCATGCTGCTGGGACAGGCAGTCGCAGAGACCACCGGTCTGTACGGACTCGTTGTTGCGTTACTTCTTATGTTTGTAAAACCCTTCGATAAATAGAGTGATAACACCAGCTTCAAAGGTCGATGTGCGACGCTGCTTGCAGCGAGAGCACGATGACCTTATGAAGCGCCCCGCGTCTCGAACCGGAGCGGTTTTCTATGAAAACCGCGAGAGGTGAGAGGCGGGGAGGATCACAAGAGTTGCGAAGCAACGAAGTGATCCGGCGTGTTATCATATGGATAATAGAGAGGATATTAAGATGGCAAATGGTGCAGTACTTGCAACCGGCCGTATCTTCGGGCTGGACAGCCAGCTCCTGTTCGACCTGCTCTTTCAGGGCATAGCGGTCTTCATCCTGTTCCTTTTCGTGGGGTATCTGCTGATCGATCCGGTCCGCAAAGCCCTGGAGAAGCGCCAGGAGAAGGTTCGCATGGACCGGGAATCCGCTGAGAAGGACAAGGCGGACGCTGCGGAGCTGAAGATTCAGTACGAAGCGAAGCTGGCAGGCGTTGAGCAGGAGAAGCTTGAGATCCTGAGCGAAGCCAGAAGAAAAGCGGTTAAAAATGAAAATGCAATCATAGATGAAGCAAAGGCGGAAGCCGGCCGCATCCGCGCCTCGGCAGAGCGGGAAGCCGCTCTGGAGAAGGAGAAGGTGCGCGAAGAGGTTCGGACCTCCATCATCGACGTGGCTTCGGCCATGGCAGGGAAAATGGTGGCTTCCGAGATGGATGCTGCAAAGCAGGAAGAGCTGTTGCAGCAGACGCTGGATGAGATAGGGGATGAAACATGGCAAAGCAAGTAAGAACTGTCTACGGGCAGGCTCTTTTCGATGCGGCCCGTGAATCCGGACGTCTCACCGAGGTCCGGGAGCAGGCAGAGGTCATCGTATCCGCGCTGGAAGAGAATCCGGATTTCCTTCGGATCCTGACACATCCCGAGATCACGCTTCCCGAGAAGCAGGCCATGGTGGACGGTGTCTTCGGAGGCAAGACCGATTCCCTGATCCACGGTCTGATCTCCGCCCTTCTGGAGAAGGAGCACGGCCTGGAGATCGGAAATGTTCTGGAGCGTTTTATCGACGTGGCTCTGGAAGAGGAGAAGATCGGCGTGGCCTACGTGAGCAGTGCCACGGAGCTTACCGACGATCAGAAGGCACGGATCCGGCAGAAGCTTCTGGATACGACAGATTTCGTGGATATGCGGGTGAATTACGAGGTGGATCCGTCCCTCATCGGAGGACTTGTGATCCGTCTGGGAGACCGGATCGTGGACAGCAGTCTGTCCTCGAAGCTGGGACATCTGAGGCAAACACTTCTCGCAGGTGACTAACAACATGTCATTCTGAGGGAGAATGATAACATACAGGAAAGGAACGACAAGTTCATGCAACTGAGACCGGAAGAACTGAGTTCTGTGATCAAAAAACAGATCGAAAATTATAAGGTGAAGCTGGAAACGGCCGAGACCGGAACCGTCATTCAGGTGGCGGACGGTATCGCCCGGATCCACGGACTGGATAACGCCATGCAGGGCGAGCTTCTCCTCTTCCCGGGAGAGGTCTACGGGATGGTCATGAACCTGGAGGAAGACAATGTAGGTTGTGTTCTTCTGGGCGACAGCCGCTCTGTCAGCGAAGGTGACCTGGTGAAGACCACCGGCCGCGTGGTTGAGGTGCCGGTAGGTGACGCCATGCTGGGACGTGTAGTCAACGCCCTGGGTCAGCCCATCGACGACAAGGGCCCCATCCAGACGGATCGGAGCCGCCAGATCGAACGCGTGGCACCCGGTGTCATTTCCAGAAAATCCGTGGATACACCGCTGCAGACCGGTATCAAGGCCATCGATGCCATGGTGCCCATCGGCCGCGGACAACGGGAGCTGATCATCGGCGACCGTCAGACCGGTAAGACCGCCATCGCGCTGGATACCATCATCAACCAGAAGGGTCTGGGTGTGTACTGTATCTATGTTGCCATCGGTCAGAAGGCTTCCACCGTTGCAAATATCGTAAAAACTCTGACAGAATATGAGGCGATGAGCTATACCACCATCGTGGCGTCTACCGCCAGTGAGCTGGCTCCGCTGCAGTATATCGCGCCGTACGCAGGCTGCGCTATCGGCGAGGAATGGATGGAAGAGGGCAAGGACGTACTGATCATTTACGATGATCTGTCCAAGCATGCGCAGGCATACCGTACCCTGTCCCTGCTGCTCCGCAGACCGCCGGGACGTGAGGCGTACCCCGGTGATGTCTTCTATCTGCACTCCAGACTTCTGGAGCGCGCGGCAAAGCTGTCCGATGAGCTGGGCGGCGGTTCTCTGACCGCACTTCCCATCATCGAGACGCAGGCAGGTGACGTGTCGGCCTATATCCCGACCAACGTCATCTCCATCACGGACGGCCAGATCTATCTGGAGACGGAAATGTTCAACTCCGGCTTCCGCCCTGCGGTGAACCCCGGTCTTTCCGTATCCCGTGTCGGCGGCGCCGCACAGATCAAGGCCATGAAGAAGATCGCTTCTCCCATCCGTGTGGAACTGGCACAGTACCGCGAGCTTGCGGCCTTCTCGCAGTTCGGCTCCGAGCTGGACGATGATACCAAGGAGAAGCTGGCACAGGGCGAACGCATCCGTCAGATCCTGGTACAGCCCCAGTTTAAGCCGCTTCCGGTAGAGAAGCAGACCGTGATCATTTACGCGGCCGTAAAGCATTATCTGCTGGACATTCCGGTGGATCAGATCGCAGCCTTCGAGGCAGACCTGTTTGAGTACATCTCTACAAATGAGCCGGACATCTTCACCCG
>JAILAR010000051.1 GCA_024681515.1 Eubacterium sp.
GGGGGCCGGGAAGCCGGAGCGGGTGCGGCAGGGCGTCCGGACGGCTGTGGGGATCGTCACGGTCACTTCCGCAGCCATCATCCTCTTCTCCTTCCTTTTCGCAGATTCCATCGTCAGCTGGATCGCATCCACCGACGATACTTTTATCTGCGAAAATGCTGCCATGTACGTGAAGACCGGTGTCTGCTTCTTCCCGGTACTCGGTCCGCTGTTCATCCTTCGCTGCACCCTGCAGGGCAAGGGGCAGAAAGTGGTACCGCTGGCCTCCTCGGTGATGGAGCTTGTGGTAAAGATCCTGTCCGTCCTGCTTCTGGTACCGTGGCTGGGATATTTCGGCGTTGCACTGACAGAGCCCATCAGCTGGGTGATCATGACTTCCATGCTGACCGTCGGATATATATGGAGTGTACGGAGGGACCGAATAACCGGTCATGCTTCATACGGGTTACAGGATTCTTAACCATGTTCAAAACAACGGATGACCACCTTTCATTTATACTATGGATCAATCTGATAAAAACATTTTCGTCATATCGGGGGAGGATTTCACATGAACCACGATTCAAACAATGACACCCGTAAAAAGCACCGCTTTCTTCTCATCATCGTCCTTCTGCTGGTGCTGACCGCGGTTATTTTTGCAGTGCTCCTGACCATGGGCGTGCTGAAGCTGGGGAAGGGCTCCGGCGGTTCCTCAGGCGGCAATACCTCGGAGGAAGGTTCTACCGGCCCTGGTGCGGCATCGGAGGGGAGGACATCTTCAGATCCCTCCGCCGCTTCCACGGAAATGACCGGCACCGAAGAGCCGGAAACCGGCAGAGTGAAGCGTTCGATCATCGAGAACATGGCTCCGGCCACCGAGGTCCCGAACATCAAGATCACTGACGAAATGCTGGAGAAGGGCATCCTGAACGAAGGAAATCCTTCCCGTCTCATGGCGGTCATGGAGAAGGCGGCCCGGGGCGAGGAGATCACCATCGCGTATCTGGGCGGATCCATCACCGCAGGAAGCAGTGCATCGCCCCAGGAAAAGAAATGCTATGCAAATCTTTCCACCGAATGGTGGCGGCAGACCTTCCCTGAGGCAAAGATTAACTATGTAAATGCCGGCATCGGTGCCACGGATTCCTGGCTGGGGGTGCACCGGGTGACGGACGACGTTCTCTCCCATAACCCGGATCTGGTGATCATCGAATATTCCGTAAATGACAGTCAGGGCTGGAACAAGGAGACCTACGACAGCCTGCTGCGGAGGGTGCTGGAGTACAGTTCCGAGCCCGCCGTGATCGCCCTCCTGCTGAGTGCGGAGAATTACGGGTTTGCGGCGGAGCATGCACCCATCGCCTTCCGGTACAAGGTTCCCATCATCAGTTACAGCGCACTTCTGAGCGGCAAGCTGGTATCCTGGAAAAGCGTCGGGAATTCCGACGGTACCCACCCGGATAATCCGGGGCATGCGCTGATCGCCCATCTGCTGACGGAATATTACCGGCGGATCCTCACCTCCATCAATGATATGGAAGATCCCGGTTACACCGTTCCGGACCTATCCGAATCCCAGACAAAGTGCCGGTACCTGAATGCGGAGCTCCTCACCTCCGACAGGCTGACGGCCGATGCAGCCGAGGGCTTCGAAGCTACGGAAGTAAAAGGGATTCTGTTTAATACCAACGGCTGGAAGACCGAATCCGCGGGAACCATCTCCTTCACCGTTACCACCCGAGAGATCGGGATCGCATGGTTACAGCAAAGCTATGATCCCCAGGGAACCTGCGCAAGCTACGATCTGTATGTGGATGGCGAACAGGCTGCTACCCTGGTCGGGGTTGCCGACAGCTGGGGACAGCATCTGGAGTATAAGACCATCCTCCTGGATGAAGTGGCCACCCACAAGATCGAGCTGAAACCCACCGCGGAGAATACGGGAGTTGAGTTCGAAGTGCTGGCGCTGGCTATCGCACGGTAAATTTTAGTAGCTAGTGAACTACTCCGACCTATAGAGGTCGGAGCTTCCTGTTTCAACCACCACTGCTTCATCAACGATACACGTTACAGAAGTCTTACACGATGTCCACAGGCGTAAGGTTCGGGCTATTCCATCCCTACCGTTATTTTTTTCTTGTTATTTTATTCCTGTCGCTTGTTTATTACATTGTACCAAAATTATGCTACGAATTATTTTGCCCAGATGACTTCGTCATCCGTGTCGCCGCTTCGCGGCGGTATCCTTCGCTGTTTGCGAAGGACTCACGCCCTCGCTACGCGAGGGCGTAGCCATTATGTGACAAACTGTTGTTTATAGATGCGCAGACCTTCTGTTAGTATATTTTTTGCCGCATTGATGTCACGATCATGCAGTTCATCGCATACAGGACATGTCCATTTCCGAATATCAAGTTTTTTGACCGTTGGATTTACAGTTCCGCAACAATGGCAAATCTGACTGCTTGGAAACCATTTATCCACTCGGATCAAACATTTTCCTCGGTCGGACAGCTTATATCCCAGCATGTTGAGAAACATACCATAACCGTTATCCAAAGTTGATCTGCCATTTCCGAAGCTCTTATTGGAAAGAGACTTCATGTTCAGCGTTTCCACACAGACAATGTCATATCGGTTGGCTATCCCGGTTGACAGTTTGTGGAGATGATCTTTTCGTTGGTTGGCTATATGTTTATGGATTTTGTTTACTCGATACAACTGTTTCAGATAATTTGACGATTTGGATTCACCCTTTTTTGAACCGGTTTTACGGGATAACCTGCGTTGTTCTTTTGCCAAACGCTTTTGACTTTCCCTGTAATACTTATGGTGGCTGCCCTTGTTCCCGTTACTGTCCACATATAGAGATTTAGACGAATAATCCAAGCCAACGGCATTTTCAGTACATAGTTCTGCACCCGCAGATGTTGCGTCAGACTCAAATTCATACTCAAACAATACAGAAGCGTAATACTTGCCATCGCTGTCCTGTGATATGGTTGCCGACTTTAGTCTCCAATCCAGATCCGGCACACGATGGATCACCGCCTTTACCACACCAACCTTCGGTAGACGTATAGAATTTCCAAATATGGCAACCGTCCCTTTCTGATTATTTGTAGTGTATGACTTCCGACTGTGTTTTGCAGACTTATACTTTGGAAAAGAGTTTCT
>JAILAR010000077.1 GCA_024681515.1 Eubacterium sp.
ATCATGATCGACATGCTGGAACGTTATGGCTTTGATTTCGACTATATCCCTCCGTCGAATATGAGCAGAGCGGAGAAGGAAAGGGTTGAGCAGCTTTATCAGAAGGGAGGACCAGCGAATGCGTGACCTGAAAATTGCTTATGGAGATTCCCGTAAATCGAAGTTCTGGTCAAACAAGACCATAACTTTTGAAAAGCTGTGTGAACGGCTCAAAACGCCGATCCGGACTTCAGAGTCATCGGTGGAGTACCAGACATTTCCGAAAGCAAAGAGAGATGTCATTAAGGATAAAGGCGGTTTTGTGGCAGGGCATCTGAAGGATAACCGCAGGAAGGTAGACCATGTGGACTGTCGGTCCATGGTGGTTTATGACCTGGACTTTGCCACACCGGAGTTCGTGAAGGATATCAAGAACAAGATCAGATACAAGGGCTGCGTTTATTCCACCCACAGTCATATGCCGGATAAGCCCAGAGTCAGAGTGATTCTTCCTGCCGGAAGAGATATGACACCGGATGAGCATAATGCCGTGGCAAGGTTCATGGCGCAGGAGCTGGGAATCCTGGATATGGTCGATGCCTGTTCGTTTGAACCACATCAGCTGATGTACTGGCCTTCCTGTCCATCGGACGGGGAATACCTGTATGTGGAGCTTGAAGGTGACACGGTGGATCCGGACAAGGTGCTTTCAGTACACCCCAACTGGACGGATTGTTCTTTGCTTCCCACTACACCGAAGGAGAGTACAGCAAAGAAGCCGGAAGGGACAAAACAGAAGGATCCTCTGACAAAAGAAGGCGCTGTCGGGCTTTTCTGCAGGCTTTATACGATTGCGGATGCGATTGATGCTTTTCTTGCCGATGTGTATGAGCCAGTCGCCAATATGTCTGGCAGATATACCTATATCGCCGGGGAGAGTACTGCGGGACTTGTCTTATATGAGAACGGAACATTCGCTTATTCCCACCATGCGACGGATCCGGCGTTCGGAAAGCTGGTAAACGCTTTTGACCTGGTCCGTATTCATAAGTTTCCGGATGTGGATCCGAAACAGTCCTTTAAGAATATGGCTGACTTTGTCATGAACCTGCCGGAAATAAAGATTCTTGCGGCAAAGGAACGAATGGTTAAGGCTATTGAGGATTTCGATGATGACGAGGATGCATGGCTTTCGCAGCTTGCATATGACAAGAGCGGTGTGCTGGTTAACAGCCTCCATAACATCCGACTCATTATGGAAAATGATCCGGAGCTGAAAGGCATTGTGTTCAATGAGCTGGCGGACGGTATGGAGATCAAGGGAGATGTTCCCTGGAAACATCCGGCCAGATTCTGGCGTGACGCCGATGACGCGCAGCTGATCAGCTATATCGATGACAGGTATGGAACCTTTTCCCAGAGGAACTACCAGATCGGAGTGACCAAGGTGTCTGATGACCGGTCCTACCATCCGATACGGGAATACTTTGATTCCCTGCCGGAGTGGGACGGGGTAGTCAGGGCGGAAGTCATATTCATTGACTATCTTGGAGCCCAGGACAACGACTACGTGAAGGCAGCCACGAGAAAGACCTTATGTGCCGCATATAAACGGGTTTTGGAACCGGGGATTAAGTTTGATTTCAGTCCGGTATTAAACGGACCGCAGGGTATCGGAAAATCCACCGTTATCGCAAAGCTTGGCATGCAGTGGTATTCGGACAGTCTTTCTTTATCGGATATGAACGACAAGACTGCGGCGGAGAAACTGCAGGGGTTCTGGATCCTTGAAATCGGTGAGCTCGCCGGGATGAAGAAGGCGGATATCGATAAGGTGAAAGCCTTTATTTCCAGACAGGATGATAAGTACCGTGCCTCTTTCGGACGACGGGTTACACCGCATCCGAGGCAGTGCATCTTTATTGGAACGACGAATTCAGAGAACGGTTATCTGCGGGATATCACAGGCAACCGGCGTTTCTGGAACATAAAGGTAACCGGCATCAGTAACCGGCATCCCTGGGAAATGACACAGGATCTTGTTAATCAGATCTGGGCTGAGGTGAAGGTGATTTCTGAAAAGGAGGACCTGTTCCTTCCTCCAGAACTTGAAACCTATGCAAAGCAGGAACAGAACTCAGCAATGGAACTGGATGAGCGTGAGGGTCTGGTGTCTGAGTATCTTGATACCTTACTGCCTGAGAATTGGGACTCGATGGATGCCTTTGACCGGAGAAATTATATCCGTGATAGGGATGATCCCACCACTCCGGAAGGGACGGTTCTTCGTGAGACTGTTTCCAATATGGAGATATGGTGCGAATGCTTTGGCAGGCAGAAGGAAGAACTCAGACCATCGTATTCCTATGCGATTACGGCACTTATGATGCGCATAACAAACTGGGAGAGAACGGAAGAACGGCCGAGACTGAAATTCTATGGCCAGCAGAGGATCTACCGGCGGAAGCATGGGAAGTGTTGATCGTCACGTCACATGGGTTGTCACGGAAGTTATCACACCATGAAATGCAGTAAACACAAGGCTTTCGGTCCAATACTGTGACAGGTGACAACTAATACTTATAGAGATGAATGAATAAAAAGAGATAGCAGTAATAACAGGTACGCAACACGTAATACGCGTATTTTGCGCGTAATGGATTTTTTTCATCAACCGTCACACTCGGATATCGTGAATTC
>JAILAR010000137.1 GCA_024681515.1 Eubacterium sp.
TCACTTGAACTGACGAACGGTATGGAACTGAACAATGCCAACGTTCCGAAGCGTGGTGATGTTGATGTTCAGAAGGTAGACAAGGACGGCAATCCGATGGCGGGCGTGATGTTCAGGATCACCAACACCGATACCGGAGAAGCGCATATCATTGCTACTGATGTGAATGGTTATTCCTCCACAGAGGCTTCCTATCAGAAGCATTCGGAGAATACCGGATACTATGATAACGGTGCAGCGTATGACGGAACAAAGGCGGGCGTTTGGTTCGCCAAGAATAAGACCGGAGCAGATACCCCGGTAAGTGATGCATACGGCGCACTCTGCCCAGGCAATTACAAGATTGAAGAGTTAGAGACAACCGAGAATGACGGTTATCAGTACGAAGTGGCAAAAGAATTTACGATCACGGGCGATGAGACAGAGACGGTTTCGTTTAACTTTGTCAATTATCCGGCTCCGGAGTTTACCTCTGAACTGCTTTGTACTACAACCGGAAGCCATATCCTTGAAAACAGCGATAACAACATCCTGACGGACACGATCAGCTTCGCTAATATCAAGGCGGGCGAAACCTATACACTTCGTGGTCAGTTAAAACTGATCGATCAGAACGGTAACGTATCTGACTACGGCCCGGAAGTAACAAAGACGTTCACAACGGATGCAAATTGGACCGTATCACCGTTTGAGAAGAGTGGTACGGAGACAATTCAATACACCGGAATCAAGTATGAAGATGTATTGGGTAAGAAGCTTGTATCATATCAGAGACTTTACCTTGGTGATACGGCAGACGATACCAACGTAAAACAGTATGACGGTTATCCGGCCGGTTCCCGTATGGCAACATTGTTCCCGTTCGTGGACGAGGATCCGGACAATGAGAATCAGACCGTATCGGCGATCACAGGCCACACAACGGCTATGGCCCCGGATGAAAGCGAAACGCTGACTTCTGTCGGAACAGTAACCCTTACGGATCGAGTTTATTTCAAGGGCCTCCACATCGGGACCGAGTACGAACTTACTTCGGTTCTGCACGTTCGCCCGAAGAATGCTACGGGTAATGAGGTTTATACCCAGGAAGAACTTGATGCTATGCGTCTCCTGGACGAGAACGGAAAGCCGATCACGGCAACAAAGAAATTCACCGCCACCGTATCAGAAGGATATGTGGATGTAGAGTTTACATTTGATGCATCTGTTCTGAAACAGAAGGCAACCACCATCGTATGTTTCGAGTATATGAAGGTTCTCCCGGAGGATGTAGAAGTCTTTGCAGAAACCAACATTTTCGATACCGAGCAGAGCAAGCCTGTGCCGGAGATCTCTACAACGGCAAAGAGCATTGATGATCGGGAAGAGAAGCTTGTGGCATTCGATGATGGAAACTTCATTGATACCGTAGATGTATTCAATGTGGCACCGAACAAGAAATGGGTGCTTGAAGCTATCGCATATGACAAGAATACCAAGAAGCCGCTTATTCTGAACGGTAAGACGGTTGAGGCAACGAAGGAGTTTACGTCCGGTGATGCCAACAACGCTGACGGTTATTGGGATGGCCAGGTGGATGTAAAGTTTACGATCACAGAAGATCAGTATAACGATTTGAAGGGTAAGGATATTGTAATCTTTGAGTACCTTTATAGTGCCGAGGGCAACCAGAGCGAGTTAAAGGCAATGCATACCTCCTTACAGGACGAAGGCCAGGAACTCTATGTGCCGGAGATCCATACGGAACTCACCGATGATGTAACCGGAACACATATCGCATACCCGGACGAAGAAGTACATTTTACGGATCGCTGCACATATTCTATGCTCATTCCTTTTAAGAAATACGTGATGCATGGGGTGCTTCGGGATCTTGATACGGGCAAGCCTTTCCTGGACGAGAACGGCAAGCAGATTGAGGCTTCCACAGAGTTCACCGCAAGTGAAACCGGATCCGGTGTTGTGGAGGTTCACTTCACATTCAATGCGAAGCTGCTTCAAGTTGAGGGCAAGACATTTAGCTGCTTCGAAGAGTGCAGCACTCTGCCGGGTTATCGCCGAATTGCAAGCCATGCCTCATTGGAGGACAAAGAGCAGCAGGTTACGATCCCTCTTGTAGAAACAAAGGCAAGCTCTTTGGTAGATAGTGATGGCAAGATCGAGGTAACAGACATTCTTTCTTTCAAGGGATTGACTCCTGGCCTCAATTACATTGCAAAAGCCCGGCTCATGAAGCCGGACGGAACACCGGCGGTTGACGCTGAAACGAAGGAAGAGATCGTAGCTGAACTTCCGTTTATTCCGGATGAAGCAGATGGTACCGTTAGTGTGGTATTCCCGAAGTTTACACCAGAGTGGAACGTAGACTATGACACCGTAGAGAAGCGTACCGCACCGGACGGATCCACATATGACTACTACAAGAAGGGATGGTCCTACAAGTATGTAGTATTTGAGAAGGTTTATGTGGTTAAGGACGGTTCCGAGCATTTGATTGGTGAGCATGAAGATCTCACCGATACCAAACAAACCGTAACAAGCGTTAAGAAGGATGAAGGTGGAAAGCCGACACCGACAACCGGAGATTCCACACCGCTTGTATGGCTTTCGATCATGTTCCTTATTTCAGCATGTGGTATTGTGCTGATCCTTTGGAGAAAGCGTAAGGTTCACTAATTAAAGTAACCCATTGTTAGCGAAAGGGCTTTTGCCATTTCGACATCTTAAATCTCCTTTGGAGGCCCCGGGGTGATAACCGGGGTTCTCCTTGGAGATATGTGATTGTTTTTCAGAAGATGTATTGATTTATCGGAGGTAGAAAATGGTAGGTGTATTAAATCTGATTGCAGTAATACTGACTTGTATCTGTTCGGTCATGTTAGTGATCATGATCGACATTCATAAGATCGCCCGTTCTCTGCGGGATAAAGCACCTACTGAAAAAGAAGATGCAGCAGAAACCGATGCTGCGAGAAGTCGAGAATAACATGGTTATTGAGCCGGGAAAGGAGGAAAAATGGCGTACAAAACAAAAAAAGAGAAGGTTCAGGAAGCGTTAGAAGATCTTAAAGCCGGAACGGAAGAGTTTTTCCAAAGTGAGAACTATAAGGAGTACCTGGATTTTATGGCACAGTTCCATCAGTATTCCGCAAGGAACTGTATTCTGATCAAACATCAGATGCCGGATGCTTCGCTAGTCTGTGGTTATAACGATTGGCAGAAGAAGTTTAACCGCCATGTAAAGCAAGGCGAAAAGGGAATCCGGATCCTGGCTCCATATAAGGGAAGCCGTGAGATTGAGGACAAGAACAATCTTGATAAAGACGGCAACCCCATGAAAAAGACCGTTGATTATATATATTTTCAGCCTGTTTATGTCTTTGATGTAAGCCAAACGGACGGGGAACCGATACCGGAACTGATCCACCGCCTGGATTATGAGGTGGCGGATTTTGAACGGATCCGGGATGCACTCACAGAGATATCGGATGCAAAGGTTTTCTTTGATGATTTACCGGGAGCAAGTGAGGACACGAACGGATACTATCGCATGGTAGATCATACCGTCCATGTTCGCCAGGGAATGTCAAATGCCCATACGATCAAAACATTGGTTCATGAAATTGTGCATAGTCGGCTGCATAAGAATGCCTTGGATAAAGCCAGAGACGAGAAAGAGATTGAGGCAGAAAGTACCGCCTATGTGGTGTGCAGATTCCTTGGACTGGATACATCAGACTATTCCTTCGGCTATGTGGCAACCTGGGCGAAGGGAAAGAAGTTTGAAGAACTGACGGAATGTCTGACGAATATCAAGGCTGCAAGTGAGCAAATGATCAAAGAACTTGATCAGAGACTTTGCATTGAAATGTCAAAGGAAGAGGCAGCAAACCTCACCGTGGCAGAGGAAGCACAAAAAAAGATTCAGGGCGTGGGTGTAACCTCGTCAGGTGTGATAGTGATAGACGAAGCTGCACGGCGTAGGGATGTGATCGTGTATGTTACAAACGGAGACGGAACGTATCAGACGGAAGCCGTGCTGCACGGGGATCCGAAGCGGATTGAAGAAGTGCTGCGTGATCGTACTTCCTGGGAAAACTTCGAGGATCATATGGAGCAGAATCAGATCGGATGTACGCTACGTCCGCTTACAGAAGGTGTTAAGTATGATTTTTGGTATAACTACGAGGCGCGGGATCTGCGTCCGTATCCGGATGCTCCGACAAGGAATGTTACCGTGCTTGCCGTAGTGAATGGACCGGATGCGGAAAAGGCTGCATTTGCTCTGGCAGATCAGCTTCCGGTATGTGGGGATGCCAGGGTTTCGATCACAACGCTCAACAGGGATCCGAAAGCTGCCGTTACATATACGGATTGGCTTTATTCCTATCCGGAAACGGGCCATGATACCAGATGGCCGATGATAACTGTGAAATATACGAACGTGGATCCGAAAATGATTCCGAAACGTGCGTTTATCCGAGGAACCCAAATATTGCCGGATATGGATATTCATACTTTTCAGAAGTTGATTGCCGCTCTTCCAGAGGATATTTTGAAAGATCCCGGACAGTATTTCAAGGTAAGTATCTCCTATGTCTTCAACGATGAGATCTGCGAGACTATTCAGGACATCGATCTCGGAAGGGGAAAGGTTGATTATCTGAATTATATGAAATTACCGGGAACGCATATCGCGCATTTGAAGAGTCATTCGGCGCTACTATCCATGACAGAGAAGGCAAGGCTGATGTCTCATGACACGGCCCGCAATCCGGAATATGTGGAGGATATGGAAGCTTGGGCCGATTATTGTCGAGGGATCCTGAACCATGAGAGTGATCGGCCAAAGAGCATCCCGGTAGCACCGCCGATAGATCGGACGTATCTTCGGGAAGAAGCGAAAGAATGGAGGATGGAATTATGCTAATAACTTTTACAGAAGAAGAAAAGGCCTTTATCTTTTCAGTAAGAAAACCACAGAACGTATTTGAGGATACATCACCGATAGCAAGGATCCAGGTGATCCGGAACATATCCCGTCTGATGACGAATCCGGCGATCCCCGCGGATCTGCTTCAAGTGATGTCCCAGGCACAGAATAAACTTGGAATGATGACAGATCAGGAATACCGGGAGTACGATTTTTCCCCGGCAGAGGACGAGATTCCGGCGCAAAAAAAGAATGTCTTTGTGTAGGAGGGGTTTATGGGTATCTATATTCCGCCGGAGGAAGTGGATCGGGCAAAGGAGATCGGCTGCTATGAGTATTTCCGTATGAACCGTCCTTCCGAAGTGAAGCGTCATGGAAGGGATTACTGTCATGTAGATCATGATTCCTTCTGCATGAAGGAAAACGGTGCATGGTGGTGGCATAGCAGAGGTCTGCACGGCAGCAATGCGATCAGCTTCCTTATGGATGCCGAGGGCATGAGTTTCCAGGCGGCCGTCATGGAAGTGCTGAATACCAACGAATCCTACTATCAGGCAGGATCCGACACCGGGGGCAGAGCGGAGTATCATCCGAGGAAGCCTGTGGAGAGGCAGCCGGAGGAAAAGAAGCTGCTGATGCCGGAGCGGGATACGGACACATCTGTGATCCGTGCGTACCTGGAAGGCCGGGGGATCGATCCGGAGGTGATCAATTATTTTATCAGCCAGGGAACCGTGTACCAGGATGCAAGGTACAAATCGGTCTGCTTTGTGGGATCTGATGCGGCCGGGAATCCACGCCTGATCAATGTGCGAGGAACAAAAGGCAGCTTTAAGGGAAATGTGGCCGGATCGGACAGACGGTATTCATTCATGAATCACTCGGATGTCCGGAGGGATGTGCATTTGTTTGAGGCACCGATAGATCTGCTTTCCTACGCAACCATCATAAAGGAATCCGGCAAGGATTTCCGGGGCTTTAATCTGGTATCAATGTCGGGGATTTCCGGCACAGGAGCCGGGGAAGAGATCCGGCTTCCGATCTGCATGGAAGAATACCTGGGAAGGTTCCCGGAAACAACGGTGGCCTATATTCATTTCGATAATGATGCAGCCGGACACACCGCCGGAAACCGCCTCCAGACCGCATTAGAGGCCCGGAATGTGCAAGTACGGCAAATATATCCACCCGCGGGCTATAAGGACGTAAATGACTTCCTGACGGCCTGGAAAGAGCAGCAGAATCAGCAGCAAACAGAAGCGTCAGAGGAAGCTGATCTGTAAGAGAGGAGCAACAACATGAAAAGAGACATACATAAGAGAATTGATCTGTCAGACGAGGAAGCGTATCTGCTCCGGGTTCAGGCTAAGCAATGCAACATGACCGAGGCGGAATTTGTCCGGGAACTGATCCTACGGAGTCAGCCCACGGAAGCACCGCCGAAACAGTTTTATATCGAAATGGAGAACATTAACAAGATTGGAACGAACATCAATCAGATTGCAGCGAAAGCAAATTCGTGCGGATATGTGGAACCGGAGGATATACGGCTTCTGGAAAAGATGCACAAGGAAGTGATCGAGCATATGGTTGAGATCAAGAATATCGTATTTGCCCGAAGACGTTTCTATTATAACGCATACGAAAGGTATCAGGCCCAGGTAGATGCAGCGAAGGCTGCCGGACGGAAACCGCCCGATATTTCAGAGGCAAATATATTACCAGACAAAAACCTGATCGAGGATCCCGGCAATGATCCGGATCTCGGATGGAATTATCTGGGTGTCATACCGCCGTATTTAGATGGAGTGGAGGATGGATCCGGCGGATCCGAAGAATAGCATGGCAACTACATCACTATGGCCGATCTATAACACAAGTTCACGAACGGCCCGGGCCGTAGTGAAGCAGCTTGTTGAATATGCGGAGAATGAAGAAAAGACAAAAGCAAACCTCGCGGCAGCACCGTCTATGGAACAGGGGATCCGTCCGGATCAGGAAGAAAACCGTCCACCGGAAGAAGCCTTGTCCTCTGTAATGTCCTATGTATCGGATAAGAATGAGGGGCTTCAATATGTAACCGGGATCAACTGTTCCTCGGATAAAGCTGTGGATGAAATGATGATCACAAAGAGAAGGTTCCGGACGAGAGGAAACCGGATTTTGTATCACGGGTATCAATCCTTTCTTCCAGGGGAGGTAACACCGGATCAGGCGCACCGGATCGGAGAACAGCTTGCGAGGTCATTATGGGGAGACCGCTTCGAGGTTGTTGTTGCAACGCATCTGGACCGGGAGCATCTGCACAACCATTTTGTGATCAATTCGGTTTCTTTTTCAGATGGTAAAAAGTTTGATTGGAACAAAGAGTATCCTCGGATGCAGAAGCTTTCAGATCAGCTTTGTAAGACGGAAGGACTTTCTGTTGTGCAATCCGGGAACCGGGATGCAAACCATCATCGCGGAGCAAAGAGAGCAACCGAAGAAGGAAAGTACACTATCGAATCCATCCTCAAGGAGGATGTTGATCGCTGCATCTACTCTTCAAGATCAATCGAAGAATGGATGGCGCTTATGCGGTCAAAGGGATACCGGATCGATACATCCGGTAAGTATCTGCGTGTCTATCCATACGGCCATAGCCGTTGCATTAGGATAGATCGAAGGTTTGGATCATCCTATACGCTTGATGGGATCGAGTGGATGATCAATAACACAGAGTTCATCCCGGTGGATGCACCCTCTGAAAAAGAAGATGCTGCCATTGAACCATCGAAACTTCAAGAGATCTTTCAGGACTTTCAGTATGCACGAAAGCCGGACTATCCGTATCGGCAGCCTTCCGGCCTTCAAATCAAGTATGCAGCCTTTCTCTTCCGGATGGGGTGGAGAAAGACGGCAGCACAGGTTACGGTAACGCATTATCTGATCCGGGAAGAACTGACAAAGTTAGATCGCTATACGAATGAGATCCGGTTTCTGATCCGGGAGGATATTCAGACCACGGAGGAACTTTCGTCCAGGCAAAAAGAGTATGATTCCGAATTAAAAACCGTGGTGGCGGAGCAGAGACGGCTGCGGAATCGTATCCGGCGTTGCAATCCGGAAGAGAAGGCTGCGCTGACGGAGCAATTACAAGGTCTCAACGACCAGGCGAAGGATCTGCGGCGGAATCTCTGGTATTGCAAGGATATTGGAGAACGCTCAAAGAGCATGGATCGGAAGGTAACAATGATAGAAAAAATGGATCAGCAAGAGTACGTTGATCCGGTAAGAAGAAAACAAATAGATCAGGAAGCAGAAGAATGGAAGGAGTGATTGTATGGATAATGGCGCTGAAATGGCGGATCAGATCGTCCGAATTGTTCTTCAAGGTTCCGTCTTTCTTGTGAAGACGGCGGGATCCGGGGCAGCACAGATGATCAATTTCCTGGCGGCGGCAAGCAAGAACCGGGCTAATTCCGCCGGGCAGCAGAGTTTGAAGAAACTGTTGGAGTCCGGATCACAGACAACTTTGTTCACGATCCGGGGCCAGGAGAACTATGATAAGTTCAGAGAAATGGCGAAGCCCTACGGAATCGCTTTTGCTGCGGTGAAGCTTCCCGCTGACCTTGCTTCGGATGAAGTCTTTGATGTTCTTGTCCGGGTAGAGGATGCTGCGAAGATCAACCGCGTGATCGAACGCCTGGGAATGGCAGATGTGAAAGATGTTTCATCCGGAGCTACGGCGGAAGTCATTGCGCCGGAGACGGTGGAAGAAAGGGAGATAGCAGATGTGCGTGATCTGCTCGGTAAAATGCTACAAAGATCGGAGACGGAATTAAACCCCATGGAAGTGTCGGACGAACCGTCTCTGTCCGACACTTCATCGAGTCGATCAAGGATTCCAGGAAATAGAGAAGATATAAGACAAACGGTTGAGAACTTCAAACGGGAAGCATCATCAAGGCCCGAGGTTGTACCGGGACTTGAATCAATGCTCCCAGGAGAAGAGGAGGACGAGGAAAAGAAGGCCATGAAGAGTCTGCTTGCAGATATGCTTCAACCCGGGAAGGATGAATTGGAAGGAGAGATCTGATGAATGAGGATTTTACAAAACAACTGTATCAGTTTGTTGGAGAGTCTGCGACAAAAATCACGAACAATACAGAATCCATGAAGACTTTTGCCGGGTTTCTGGGAATGTATCAGGGAAGAAACCACACGATCCGTAATAAGCTGCTGATCGCCGGGTATAACATCAACGCAACGGATGTCAGAACGGCAGAGGAATGGAGTCAGGTCGGGGTATCCATCCCGGATCCGGAGAACTGTATCTGGCTGATGAAGAAGGATTCTTCCGCATCTACGGGATATACGGCACAGGCGGCCTATGACCGATCTGCTACATCCCTTGGGGCAGCGAGTGAACCGTATATCGATCCGGGAGAACTTGCAGAAAGGATCTTGCTCCACAGACCGTGCCCGGTGGTGTTCGTACAGGATGGAACACTCGGAAGGAGCAAGGCGCTTTACGTTGAGGGCGAAAATAAGATCCAGGTGCGCGCCGGATATAACAATCTGACGGATGTATGCCACCTCATGATCCAGGAATACACCCACGTTGCGATCCGTGAGGAAGAAAAGGCAGCATGGCGGCCGGATGAATCCGGACGGCCGTTTCAGTACAACCGGAATCATGCAAGGTATGGTTCCCTGTCCCAGCTTGTTACCTACGCGGTGTGTAAGAGATACGGGATCAAGGCCCCGGAACTCACGAATCTTCAACCGCTTGACACAAATATAGAGGGCCGGATTGCATACATTGACCGGATCAATCGACTTGCGGATACGGTAACAAAGCAGATCGAAGGAAGAGAGCCGATACAGAAGGCCGAGAGGCGGGCTGCTGCGAGTGCAGCGTCAGCAATGCCGGAGGCCGGAAGGGAGTAGTGGATGCTTCAAGAACGTAAGCAAATGGCAAAGCGTTTTGCCGTGATAGTATATCCGCTATTGCTTGTTCTTGTATTCCGTTGTTCTTCTTTTTCAGGCCGTAATCTTTATGAGTTCATTACCTGGATGGGCGAGGAAGTAGCTGCACATCCATTTGATTTTACATGGACGAAGCATACGCTTCCCGTTCTCCTGGTATTTACGTTGTTCTATGTGGCGATCTGGATGTTGATCATATCTTCCATGAAAAATGTAATGCCTGGGATCGAACATGGTTCAGCGGAATGGACGGATCCGAAAACAGTAACAAAGGAATACGGAGCAAAAGGAAATAGCAAGGACTTACCGAAGCAGCAAAGGGATGTGATCCTGACAAGGAATGCCAGGGTATGCCTGGATAAGCTGCAACATAACGTGAATACGCTTGTGCATGGTGGATCCGGCACAATGAAAACCCGAGGCTATATTCTGCCGAATCTGCTTCAACTTAACTGTAATCCGGTTATCACGGATCCGAAGGGAGAGATCCTTCGGAAAACAGGACACTTTCTGAAAAAGATGGGCTATGACATCCGTGTTTTGGATCTCAACCATCCGTACAAGAGTCATGGCTACAATCCTTTTGCGTATATCAGGGATGATGGCGATATTTTGAAATTTGTCAATATGTTCTGGGAGACAACCAGGGATAAGCGGGCATCGCAATCGGATCAGATTTGGGATGATCAGGCAAAGGCAATGCTGATCTCTTTTATTATGTACCTACATCATTTTGGAAGGCCGGAGGATCTTAATTTTGAAACAGTATGGTATCTGTTTCAGAATATGGATGCTTCCGAGCAGAAGAAGGGACTTGATCCGATAGACAAGATGTTTCATCAGCATCCGGAGGATCCGGCCTTTGGATACTACAATACATGGAATGCTGCCAAGGGGAAAACGCTTTCATCCATCCGGAGTACCTTTTCTGCAAGACTGTCAATGTTCAGTCTGGATACCTTGCAGAGTTTAACCCGGACCGATGAAATGAATATCCTTGATCTGACGGATAAGAAGGTTGCTATCTTCATGATCCTCCCGGATAACGGAGATACTTCCTACAATTTCCTTGCGGGAACGTTATACGCGCATATCTTTCAGTTACTTTACGATTATGCAGACAATGTTCACCATGGACCATTACCGCGCCCGGTTCGCTTCTTCATGGACGAGTTCGCCAATATCTGTCTGCCGGATAACTTCCAGAATATTCTTTCAACCGCCCGGAGCCGGAATATCAGCTTTATCATCGTTATTCAGGATCTCCAACAGTTAGAAGCCCTGTACAAGGATTATTTCAAGGTACTTAAAGCAAATTGTCCGTGGAGGTTGTTTCTGGGATCTACTGAAAAAGACTCTTTGCAAGAGTGGTCCGATATGCTTGGAAAGCAGACGGTTATCGTCAGATCAAGAACAAGAAATTACGGAAAGCAAGGCGGTTCATCCATCCAGGAGAACGCGGTGGAGCGCCCCCTTCTTTTCCCAGATGAGGTAAAACGATATGCCCGGCGTTGGCGCTGCATCCTGATCACGCCGGATGGCCACAACATTAAGGATCTGAAATATAATCTGAAAAAGCATCCGTTCTACAAGGAAGTGTCTGAAAAAAAGTTCTTCTTTTCCAGAAAGGTTCCTCTTTATCTTTGGGGAGAGGCGGACCTGTCGATTGGCAATATGCGTCTGATCGATTCTCATTACGGAGGGAAGATTGCTTCTCTCCCTCAAACGGATTATGTGCTTCTTGATCCGGAAGAGGAGACGGCATAAAGAGTATCAAATAGAAGTTATGAAAAAACGTATTTCCGGCATGGATCCGGAAGAGAAAGAGAGGTTTAAGATGTTAAGGAAATTAAAGATGTATCTGCTTGCGGCTGCGCTGCTTATGCTGATGGTGTTTATTTCAGAGGGTAGACCTTCAAAGGCTGCAACTGTGATACCGTCATTACATAATGGATCGATCGAGATCGGCAATGAGGTTGAGGATGAGGAACATCAGAAGTGGGAGAAAACGATAGAACCTTCTACGGATTCTACGGAAGGATCCTCTGATGTTCCGGAAGAATTGCAGAAGGCAGCAGAAAGAACCAATACGCTGATCGATTATGTCTGCTCCTGGGTAGGCGGTATCATGGCAATCTTTGGTTTCATTTGGGCAGCCATGAACCAGGCGGGCCACAATCCGGATCAGCGGAATATGGGTATCATCCTGGCGGTTGTCGGAATCGTGGTTGTATTTGCTCCACAGATCGTACGGTGGATCATCGGATAAATAAAGGGAGGCGGAGCCTATGATTGCGGATATTTTTGCGGCTGCGCTGCAATTCTTCAATGAAAAAATAGCCGGAATGCTTACCATCCTCACTTCTGATCTTGTATCTTATGGCAGCACAACACCAGGGAAGCCCGGTGCTTTATGGATTGCCGTGGAAAACATTTATATGGCGATATGGGCTATCGGCGTAACGATTGCCGGGATCCTGATCTGGATGGGGCTGCTTCAAACCACAGATCGGTATGCGGAGCTGCGGAGGCCTACGGTATGGGTGAAGTTCCTGGTGGAGATCGTCCTTGTCAATGCGCTTCTATGGTATGGCAAAGATATTCTGCTAACGCTTGTCAATATCGGACAGGGGATTACAAGAACCCTGATGCAGAAGACGGGGATTATAGATGCCAATGGAGATTCAATCTTTCATACGGTGCTTCCGTCCACGCTTGATAGTGCGGTAAGGAGCATGAATCTTTCTTCACAGATCGGTCTTTTTATTGTGGTAGTGATCGCCTCTTTGTGGATCGTCATATCTACTTGCGGAGTGCTACTTGCCGTATATGGTCGGCTCTTTAACTTGTATCTGCTTATCATGATCGCGCCTCTGCCAATTTCTACTGCCATCGGAAAACCCACAAGGTTTGTTTCGCTAAATTATCTAAAAACCTTTATGAGTGTCGTTATGGAGGCGGTTGTGATCGTCCTGGTACTGTATCTTTTTTCGGTATTTTTCACCACGCAAGGAAAGATTGAACTCAATTTGGAATTGAAGACGGACGTTATATCGTCAGCACGAGAAGAGGATAGCGTAATGAGCCTAAACATTGCGAATAGTATTGCATCCGGTGAGTTTACGGCTGCTGCTGTTACCCAGGATGATATTGAAAAATATCAAAACGGAGAACTGAAACCGTGGAAAATAGTGGCTAAAATGACAGATGATGAGATCATTGATTGGTATAGAACAGAAGGGCCGGGAAGTCTTAACGGATTTGTTCCATTTGAGAATGCGGATTCGGCCATGTTCTCTTACATGGCACAGATCGGCTTCCTGTTCCTGATGCTATTCGGTATGCTAAAAGGAACGGATAAACTCGTGAACCGGATCTTTGGAGTCTGATCTTTTTCAGAAGATAAAACCAGAAGGAGCCGGAATGGGCTGCTTCCCGATTCCGACTCCGTTTTCCGCTCTTGTGATAGGGACATCATCACAACATCATATTACTATCAAACGGAAGAAAAGACAAGGAGAAAAATAATATGAGTTCAGTTGCATTTCGGCGGGAATTAAAAGGAGAGCATAAGGAAGCTGCGGAACGGCTGCGTGAAGTAATGATGGAACAGAATATCCGCCCGGCAGATCTGGCACGAAAGACCGGGCTTACAAAGGCCGTGATCGGCTGCTATCTGTCGGGGAAAAGCAAAATGTCCCCGGATGCTGCACAACGGATCGGGGTAAGCCTTGGGGTAAGTGCCTGGTGGCTGCTCGGAGAGGATGGAACAAAGGCAATATAGGAGGGCCTGTTTATGAAGCCTATAAAGATAAATCCGGAACTTGGGAATGTAACGGAAAAACTGTTCCTTGGATTGGAACTATGGCAGCTTGTGAATCTTGGAATAGGGATGCTGCTATCCCTTGGAATGATCCTGATTCTTCCGGATCTTGGAATGTTGAAGGGGATTATTTCAGCGATTCCGGCGCTGCCATTCGTAATCATTGCATTAAAACCGTTCTATGGATTGAAGGGGATGCAGCTTGCAAAGGCAGCGTTCCGTAGCATGATCAACCGGAAACCTCTTACCTATGAATCGGAGGAGTGGAAGGAGGTAAACAAGAATTGTTGAATGAGAAGAACAAGGGGTATATCAAGTCGAAGTGGCGGATCCAGACGATCCAGGAGTCGATGCCCCAGGCAAAACTGTATGAATCCGGGATGTTTGAATTTAAGAAGAGCCACCTTTATTCCGCCACTTACCGGATCAAGGATGTGGACTTCACTTCCGGATCGGATGAAGATCAGGAGGATTTCTTCTTGAACTATTCCGACATCCTGACTTCTTTGGATGGTCGGAACTCAACCTATAAGATCACGCTGCTTAACCGGAATACCGACTATATGAAAAACGACTTTCGGCTGCTTCCGACAGATGTGGAGGATCAGTATAACGCATTCAGATCAGAGATCAATTCCATGCGCCGCCGGAACCGGGCGAAGGCTTCCGGTCTGATCCAGGAACGTTATATCACCATGACCACCGAGAAGAAGAATGCAGAGTTGGCCGAGAAAACCTTTGAACGTTTCGGAAAGGACTTCTCAAAGCGTCTGCAATTAGTCGGATCCGGGATTGAGCAGCTTTCGGCAGAGCAGAGAGTCGAGTTGTTTTACGATTTCTATCAGCCGGGTATGGAAGAGTATTATAGTTGGAATTATGCCGATGCCGAACGGAAGCATACCACATGGAAGGATTATGCCTGTCCGACTTACCTCAAATTTAACCATTTCGACTTTGATATGGGAAAGGATAAGGTCGGTAGGGTATTGTTTCTACGGGATTGGGGCGGCAATCTGAAAGTGGAATTACTTTCCCGGCTGATGGAACTGAAAACGGTCATGATGGTATCCGTGGATATTATTCCTCTGACGGCAGAGGCGCAGCACCGATTCATGGAGAATGCGGAAATGTCTTCGGAGGTGAACCTTGATCGGTGGCAGAGACGGCCCGGAGCAGAACGGAGAATATGGTCCGCACCTCCGCTTCGGATCAAGAAGGATCAGCAGATCGTTGCCACGTATAGCGAAGATGTGAATGAGCGAAACCAGAAGATTTTTTATGCTAACGTTTCTATCGTTGTCCTGGCGGATTCCATCGAACAGTTGGACTCTTACACGGATAGCCTTGTGGAAACCGCAAATGAGTGTGGTGGCGCACAGATTCAGGTCAAGGGCTTTGAGCAGATGGATGCGCTGAACACCGTCCTTCCGTATGGTCCTCGCTACGTTCAGAATCTTAGGGATGTTACCACGGAGAACGCGGCCGCCATGATGCCCTTTAATAGCGTCATGATCAACCATATAAACGGTATCCCGTACGGTGTTCATGGGGATACGAAACAAGAGGTTCTGATTGACCGCCGGGAACTTCCGAATGGAAACGAATGGATCCTTGGATCTTCCGGTGGTGGAAAATCTATGCTGAATAAGATCCTCACGATCTATGAGGCGCTTATCACACCGGGAGACATCCTGTTTGTAGATCCGCATGGTGAGTATGCTGCTCTTACCCGGGCAATGGGCGGCGAAGTGATTACCCTGGGAGGAAACTCAAAGGATGTGATCAATGTAATGGATATGTGCCGGGGATATGGTGATGGGGATGATCTGAAACAGAAAATGAAGCTGCTCGTTGCCGTATTCCATGCAGCCCTTGGCCTTGATTTTACAAAGTCAATGGAGGCGCTTGTTATCCGATGCAGCCAACACGTATATCAATCATATGTAACATCCGGCTTTATGGGGGATCCGCCCACGCTGCAAGATCTGTACGAAGACATCCGAAGTCAACCGGAAGAGGTTGCCCAGGATCTTGCGCTGCTTATGGAATCCATGTTGATCGGACCGATGGCTTGCTTTAACGGTTATTCTAACGTTGATCTGTTTAAGCGGATCACTTGCTTTGACATCAGCCAGATGGATCAGGCCGTATGGGATGCGGGCATGACGGTGATCATGGATGCGTTACAGAACCGCCTTGTCATGAACTTTAACCCGGATTCGACTACGCCGACCTATATCAAGATTGACGAGGTTGGACGGTTCCTGAACGATCCGTATCTGTCTCGGATCTTTGAACGTTTTTATTCGGAATGCCGGAAGTTTGGTGGGTATATTACCGGAATCATTCAGAATATAAACAAACTGATGCACATTGAGGCTGCCAAGAATATGCTTTCCAATAGTGAGATCGTAGTTATGTTCCGGCAGAGTCAAATTGATGCAGAGGTGCTTAAAACACTCTTTGATCTGTCGAAGATACAGAAGGAAACGCTGATGAATGCAGAGCCGGGCTGCGGCTTGATCAAGTGTGGTACAAGCTTCTTTAATTTTGATGCCCGGATCGAACCGGGATACATCTATGATCTGGCAAATACAAAGCCGAAGTTTGATTTTTAATGGTTTTTTGCCTGCCCCCACAGGCTTAAACATGGACGAGCCTCATATTTCAATATGGGGCTTCGTCTTATAAGGAGGTATGTATGGAGGAAAAGCGGGACATAAAGACTTATGATTACGCCGAAGAGTATCAGTTCCGCGAAAGGGCGGGACCAAAATATCAGGAACGGACGCTGCGCTCGGTTAATGCTGATCGAAGGACGGGGATCCAGGCTGACAGTATAGAAACCCGAACACCGATGATCCCAAGGAAACGTGTTGTTTTCAGAAGGAAAAACCGTTCTTCTGATGCTCCGGTTCCTGGCAAACAAAAATCAGAGAATGGCCTTGTTTCCAAAAAGAAGAATAAGAAGAAGGATAGAAAACCGAAAAGGCAGCAGAATCGCGTAAAATCTGCCAATGGAGTGAAGCATGGTTCACCGATCAAGAGAGTATCTTCCAAGGTGAAGCGCCCGATTCGGGGAGCAATAAAAACGGCTTCCGGATCCGCTCAAACAGACTCGTATTCCGGCTCCCAGGATTCCGGGATGAATACCTCGGCTTTGGCTGCTGCATCCGCAAGAAACGCAATGAGAAGATCAAGAGAATTGTCAGAGATCTTCAAAACGATCATGAAGGCGGTGAAGGCCGTAGCTGCAACCACGATGCTTCCGTTCCTTGCTCTTGCCGGGATGATTTTGGTGGTTATATCCATGTTTACGGCATCATCCGGAGGAACCAGAGCAAGATCCGGTGTCAGGGATCCGTCAGATCCGAGGGTTACAATCTATGACCGACTCTATCAGATATTCCCGAATGAAGATGTTGTGGTAGGTGTCATGTGCGCCCTGTCTGCGGAGTCCTCCTTTGAATCGAATCAGGCGGAACGGGGCGGCAGCGATGAATATACCCGGAGAGTCAATACCGGAGAAATGAGCCGGGAAGAGTTTATCAGCGATGGTATCGGGTACGGTCTGGTTCAATGGACGGACCGGGATCGTAAAAGCAGATTTTATGATTTTACGGTAGACTATGCTGCGTCCAATCATAAGGCATTTGATATTTCAGATGTGGAGATTCAGATCGAATTTGTGAAGTGGGAACTTCAAAACACACACACTACGGCGTTTAGAACGGTCTCTGAATCGCGTTCTACGGAGGATGCTTGCTTTTATTGGATCCTCTACTATGAGAGGCCTTCCTGGAAGAATGAAGAGGGATGGGAGGCGCTTGTGGCAAGCGGAGAAGCTGCGAACCAAAAGGAAGCTGCCTATCGGATCAAGGCAAGGAGGGATGTGAGAAAGTTTGGAGAGCAGATCGTAAGTGCCTGTTCCTTTACCTTCTTTTCAGCAGATGCAGATATACAGAAGGTTTTGGATTATGCAACCCTGTATTGTGCGAATACAGATCATGGATACACTTTGGCAGATCCGCAATCGGCTTCTATGGATGATAAGTTGGATCTCTGCTGCGCTCAATTTGTATCCGTGTGCTATCACAATGTAGGGTTTAATCTTCCTTATGAATCTAATGCTAATAAACTATTAACCTATATGCATGATCACTCCGAATGGGCAGATGTAACATCCTGGATCAATTCATCCACCCAGGAGGGCTTTCAACCGGGAGATGTAATCTTTGTTCGGGATGGTTCGACTTATCCATATAGAACAGGAGGACCGAAAGGAATGTCAAGTCGCTGCTGCAACCATGTGATCCTATATATGGGAAATGGAATGTTAGCAGAAGCCTCCGGAGATAAGGATGGACGAAAGGGTGATAGCGGAGATAACGAAGTATATGTCCATAAATATAACCGCCAGAATTATACCGCAAGGCCGGATCTGACGGATTATAATGAAAAAATAGATGGATGCTATGTGGCAAAGACCGAGTATCTGACATTGAAGAGTATGTTGGTGTATCGGTACGTGGGAAACTGACAGATCCTTATCCGATTCTCCGGCCAGAGAATCGGATAGGTTTGGATCATCGGGGGCGGATGCATACGCCCTTCTGATGAATAACTGAAACTTGAAAAAGAGGGAAATCCAACCAAGGGGGAAGTCTACCCTTTTTCAGGGAGGGATCCGGAGGATCAGCAGCTTCGGCGGTTGTTCCCCCTCCCCACACCCCACCCCCTCTTACCACCTTCTGAAAAGGAATGCTAGATTTTAACGATTTCAGTTTTACTTTTCAGAAGGTTATCATGATTTGAAAAATTTACCGAAAAAGGAATGTGGTACGGTAGCTGATCGCCAGGATCCGAAATCCACGGTATCCACACCGCCGGGCGCATTCTTTTTCAGAGGGTTTTTCGGTAATGTTCCACAAATGCCCAGCTGGGGATCCGGTGCAAACCGTTGTGCAATCTGCACAATAAGAGGGCTGAATAAAGCCTTTGATCGGGTCCGGCCGGTGGAACACGTATAGTGCAGAATGACGAAAGGAGCAGTATATGAGGTGCGACAGATGCAGAGAGAAGATCCTTCCGGGGCAGAAAACATGTCCTCATTGTGGATGCGATCTGACGGCGGGAGACCGGAAAGAATATTACGGGAGGGATTCCAGGAGAGGTACCGGGAGCATGGGAGTCATCATCCTGTGGACGATTTCAGGGCTGATGATCTTCGGAGGCCTGGGTTATCTGTATTACCGGACACATTGGCCTTCCACGGGAGATCCTGGAACCACAAGTGCTACGGTGGCAGCCTCGACAGAAGAGAGGGCTACGGAGAGTACCGGGCAGACAGAGGCAATTACCCGGGCTTCTACGGAGAGTACCGAGCGGATCACCACGGAGCAGCCCTCAACGGATCAGACGGAGCCGGAAACCAAAGAAGCTGATGGGGGATTCGTATCCGATGATGAGGTCTTTTTGAAGATGGCTATGGAGGAAGGGCAGAGAGCCAGGGATGTTGAGGTCGGTACCAAAATTGGAAAGGCTATGGATAATCTTCTGGCAAATGGAACGGCAAAGCAGAAAAAGCGTCTGTCCGGTCTTACAGAGGCGGTGGTATTGTCGGAGGGCATGGATGCCACCCTTCGGAAGCTGATCATAGATGGCTCCGGTCTGGATGGGATTCCTGATCCGGAGTATAAGGGGGCTGCTGCCTCGGCATATGCCGTGCGTGTTTCCCAGGATGGACAGGCAATGGTCTATATCGGGACGGAATTGTTCTCTGAAAAGTGGCAAGTGTATCCTTCTCCATGTAATTTGTATCAGGAGCAATGAGGGCATATTTCCGGGTAATGCTGCATAACGGCTGAAATTGCAGCTTCTTGGTGTTTTTTGAAGCCTGAAATGGCGTTTTTAGGACTTTCAGCGTATATTTCCCTGTCCGGATGTCCTGAAAACGCCACCACGGGCTTCATTTTCGTATGGTTTTCTCGGAAATGGCAGCATTTTGTAAAAATGGATTTAAATACTGACAATTCTTGGGTATCATAATATTGACCTCATGGTCTGGTGCGCTGACACCAATCAATCTGACATTTATGCCGGACATAAGGGCCGGAAGGTTGAGGAGCAACGGAAAAACTCCATATTCGTGCCGGGTGTGTTAGACCGGAAAGTTGGTAGACAACGGAAAAATCAGCACAAAAAAGAAGGCTATCCCTTGCGGATGGCCTTTTTCGTTGGATAAGAATGATATTGCAAATCTCCTACAATCAAACTATAATGAATTAAAGTAGGTTAAATGGAGGCAATTACATGAGGGAAATGAGCATGTTAGAGGAAATGCTTGTTGATGAATACTTCCGGTGTGAACGGAATCTTAAAATTCAGCAAGAGTATCTTTTGGAGAATGAAATAAAAGGGTATATTTCCACTAAACGGATCAGCGGAAGAGAATACTATTATTTGCAGCACAGAGAAGGAAAACGTGTTCTTTCCCGGTATATTCCCCAATCAAAGGTTTCTGATCTGGTTCGTAAGCTTGATGAACAGAAAAAATGGAAGAAAAGCATTAAAAACCTAAAACGCGATATGAAGAATATTGAACGTGTGATAGGAAGGGAACAGATCGAATATATTAGAGGTTCTGAAATGAACTACGAAGGGAGGTAATAATATGATTGCATTTACAGGAGCAGAATTACGGAATTTTCTGTCGAAGAGATCAGCAGAACAGTTAAAAAAACGCTTTCTCTATCCTGTTGTTCAGACATATCTTGAACATGATGAGGAACCCAAAATACTCTGTCTCTATGGTTTGCGCCGAACAGGAAAAACTATTATGATGGCCCAGGCAATCATAGATATTAACGATTATGATAACTGCATCTACCTTTTCTGTGAAAAGGGAGATACCATGAGGGATGTGCATTCATATCTCCGGAATGCTCCTCAAAAATATGTTTTTATTGATGAGGCAACAAGAATATCTAATTTTATAAATACTTCAAGTGTTCTTTCTGACATCTACGCCTTTTCCGGAAAACGTGTTGTTGTTGCCGGAACGGAATCTTTGGGCTTTATGATCGCAAAGAATGATCAACTGTATAATCGCATGACTCTTCTTCATACCACTTTTATTCCCTACAAGGAATTTCATTATCTTTTGGGGAAGTCTCTTGATGAATATATTATGTATGGTGGAATGTTGAGCCTTGAAGGAGATATTTATAACCAGGAGGTTTATTCTGGTCAGGAAAAGAGAAAATCAAATGAACCTTATGAAGAATATCTTGATGGGGCTATTGTCCACAATGTTATGCATACGCTTGAACATTGGGATAGTGGCGAGCATTTTGGTGTTTTGAAGCGTCTCTATGATGAAGGTGATCTTGAAAGTGCCATCTACAAAGTTGTAGATCGTGATAACCGGGAGTTTCTTGCCAGTATCATCAATTCAGAGTTTAGTGGTTCCATGGTTGGATCGCTGATGGATCTCATTGATCGACACAATCTTTCGGATGCTCTTCCGATCGAAAAGGAAGCCGTCAAAGAGGAAGACCGTATCCGTCTCCGTATTCGGCAGCCTCTTCGCAATTATATTACGGAACCGGAAGTCAATCAGATCATTCATTTTCTAATGAAGGTGGATCTTATGATCAATGCTTCGGAGGAAGGAAATTATATATTCCTTCAACCAGGCCTCCGGTATTACCAGGAAAAAGTTTTAATTGATGTCCTTGTTTCTACGGAAGCGTTCAGAAGTCTGCCCATTGATCAACGGCAGCTTATTATAGCCAAATTGGATCAAGATGTGAAGGGGCGCTTATTGGAGGATATTATTTATACACAACTTCACATTCAATATCAGAATACGGACTATTCCGTTTCAAAATATGAGCATCCATCTGGTGGTGAAATTGATATAATCGTATCAGATAAGAAAACAAGACATTCGATTGCCATTGAGGTTAAACATTCCTCAAAAATGGCAGAGAGGCAGATACGGCATCTTCTTAATCCGGAAATCTGTGCCGGGGCAGAAAATGTTACCGGAACATCCATTGTTTCAAAGGTTGTAATTTATAGTGGTCAACCCGGCATCTATGAGGGTGTCCGCTATCTGAATGCAGAGGATTTTTTGCTCAATTCGGATGAATCGCTGCAATATCTTTTTTCCGAAATTGATGCATCATCCGGCTTAAATGCATCCTCATCAAATAGGCCCGCCGAAGAGTATTATTCTTCCAGAGAGGATATTAGGGCTACTATTGAGAGATTCAAAAAAGAGGGTTCTGGAACAGAACGCTTATCCCGGGAAATTGTAAACGAAGCTGAATCGGAAGAAATTGAAGAATAGTATTAAAAATCTGAAACGCGATATGAAGAATAATAAACGTGTGATAGGAAGGAAGCAAATCGAATGTATGAGAATAAGTTTAGAATGACACCCGCTGATAATATCCTTTTTGCCAAAAGAAATATTATTGACAGTATTTATAAAGAGGCAAAATTGGAGGGGATTGGAGTAACTTTTCCGGATACCTATGAGATATTCAATGGTCGAACCGTGGCGGGCCTATCTGTTGATGATACGATTAAAATCAATAATCTCAAACATGCCTGGGAATTTGTATTTGAAACAATGGGGTATCCTATTGATCTTCGCTACGTTCGTCAGCTAAATACTGAAATTGGCAGAGGAGTTGTCCTTAATGAAGGAATGCTGCGTACAGAAGATGTCGCAATCGGCGGAACAACCTGGAAACCAAGTATCCCCGTTCAGACGGAAATTGAAGATTTTTTTTCTCGGATCAATGAAAATCAATCTGCATCGGTAACTGACAAAGCCATTGAAACCATGCTCTTTATTATGAGAAGTCAGATGTTCTATGATGGAAATAAAAGGACGGCACAGTTGGCTGCAAATAAGATTATGATAGAGGGAGGAGCTGGCGTTATATCCATTCCGGTGGATTGTCAGGTTGAGTTTGTTCATGAGTTGATCGATTATTATGAATCCGGAGACAGGTCTTCCATAACCGAATTTGTATATAAGAATTGTGTAGATGGTATCAATTCAAAAAACAGCATCATTTCGGGGAATGCTATATCTGACAAAGAGGATATTAGGTCTACTATTGAGAGATTCAAAAAGGAGCGTTCCGGAACAGAACGCTTATCCCAGGAGATCGTAAACGAAGCTGAATCGGAAAAAATTGAAGAACAAGAGTAATACCTATTAAGTCAAAACAAGGGCGCATCTTAACCGATGCGCCTTATTTATGTCAGAATGCTCCGGGGGATTGGGGGTGTCCCTCAACAAGCTGGGTTCTCTGGAAAATGTGTCGATTTCAATCGCACATTTAACAGAAACCCGTTGCTTGCAAACTCTCGGACAGCCGAGAAAAAGAAGAGGCACATTTAACAGATTTCTTTGGAAATCACCTTCTGAAAAAGAGTGCGACACGGCTGCAATCGGACAAAAACGAAAACTACACGAAATGTGCGATGGTCAGAAAATCGCACATTTTACTTCCTGAATGAAATGTGTTAGACTCTTCCTAATTGATGGGGACATCAAGGATCTGGTCCTTGATAAACAGTATCGCCCTGGGTTCACCCGGGGGCTGACTCATAACCGATCACTATAACAAAGCGGATCGAATTTGCCATGAAACCGTACGCTGCGATGCCATCGAAGGGAGTGTTACAATTCCATCAACCTGTGCCAGGGAGATACATCGCGGAGGCTCATACGGCGCGAAGAGATCCGTGGATCACTCAAAAGGAGAAGTGCCTGTGGAGCTGACGAAACCGGAGACAGGAAAAGGGGCCGGTTGGCAAAGGTGAATGCGTAGGAGTGCGCACAGGGTAGAGGATCGGCCCTTAACCATTTTTACACGGTGGAATACGCAATAAAAAAGGAGATACTTATGGGCGATTATTCATTCCGTGAATTGGAACAACTGATCTACTCATTCGTTTGTGATCTGGCCAGGAGAATCACCGTGGCGTTCCTTAACGAAGAAGATGAACGGATCAAGAAAAATCGCGATAAAAAGAAATACCTGATTCATGACAATCTGTCAGGAACGGTCAAGACCGTTTATGGTGATGTGGAATACAAGAGAAGGTACTATAAGGATCAGGAGACCGGGGAAAAGATCTTCCTTCTGGATGATGCCCTGAAAATGAAAACCGTAGGCCTCTATTCGGAAAATGTGGTGAAAATGGTGTTGGATGTCTGCAAGGAAATGTCTTTCGGATCGGCAGCACAGTTTATCACGGAACACACGGGCCGGGCAATTTCCAAAACAGAATGTTGGAATATTGTTCAGGAGGTCGGTTCAAATATCGAAGAATACCAAAAGCAATTAGCAGCCGGATATGAAAAGAAGGATCCCGCTGAAAAGAAAGAATCCAAGATCCTGTTCGTTGAGTCGGATGGGGTATGGATCAACCATCAGCTTCCCAACAAGAAGAAGGGTAAGAAGATGGAATTGAAACTCTGCACTACTTATGAAGGATGGGATGCAGAGGATGAACATAGATTAGTAGGAAAGCAAGTCTTTGGCGGTAACTGTTCCGCAAAGGCTTTTAAGAAGAAAACGGATGCGGTCATTAACGCCGCATATAACATAGACGAAACGGAACAGATCATCCTGAACGGGGATGGTGCTGGATGGGTTCGGAACCTTCTCGATGAGGATGCAATCTATCAGCTTGACCGATTTCATGTGATGAAATACATCCGCCACTATATATCAGATAAGAATATCCAAGGACAGATTGTTGAGGCCCTGGCAGAAAAAAATCCTTCCCGGATGTTGGAAGTGATCAAAATGTATATTAACTCGGTGGATGGACAGGATACGAAGGCGGTGGAGAATGCCAGGAGGCTATACAGTTATCTTGATTGTGGGGATGCGGTCCTCAATTATCGGGAGCGTGGCATCAAAATACCGGATCCGCCGGAGGGCATTGTGTACCGGGCCGGAGGAGTTCAGGAGAATCAGAACTGTACCCTGGTCTGCGGAAGAATGAAACATAAACGGAGGCGGTGGTCAGAATCCGGCTCGAACAATATGGTGAATGTCCTCTGTGCATTCTCAAATGAAGATATAGATCAGTATATCAGGCAGCCGGAAATGGTGCTGATCGAGGATCAGACTATGAAGGAATTTCTTTCGGCGGGAAGGATCCCAAAGAAAAATGGAAGTGGCAGCCGATACCTGGATCTGTTTAGCGCGGCCATCCCGGAATTGCAATCATCCAACACGGCCCTCACTCAAACGCTGCGGGGGCTGCTTTGCTCGATGATGGCTTCCGGGAACTAACAAAAACCCCAGATCCGTGAACACAATCCGTGTATCGAAAACACTTGCTATTTTACCTCGGATAACATAAAATAAAACCGAGTGTGTGTTCCGGCGGAAACAGGAAATCGGAAGGGAGTTCCCATGCTGAATGAAGAAAAAATCCGTCTGATGACGAAGATCAGCATTTACGAAAAAAATGAAGAATACGGCGACCTGGTTCTTGCCCGGTATTACCGCGAAGACTTCGTGCGTCTCGGCTGCATCAAGGCGATTCTGGTGGCAACGCTCACCTATTGGCTGATCGTGGCCGCCTATGCATTTTATCAATTTGAGGAATTGCTGGCGGAGATCAACAATATGGATTATTTCAGTGTCATCGGAAAGCTGATGCTGGGGTATATCGGTTTCCTGCTGATCATATTTGTATTTGCATTCCTGATCTATAATGTTCGATATCAGTTCGCAAAGAAGGGACTGATCCGATATAATCGAAACCTGAAACGGCTGATCACGATGGAAGAGAGGGAAGAGGTAGTGAATAAGTATCACGACCGGATCCGTGTCAGCACGAGCATCGGCGGTGATTCCCCCGAATTGGATGAGATCATCAATGGGAAAAAGCCGACAGAATGACTTAGTATAAAGGGGAAGCAGAATGCAAACGTTGTTTAACGTAAAGAATAAGATCCGCGAAGTGATCCGGAAATATCAGGAGATCATATTCCCGATCCTCCGGCTGATCTGGTGTTATCTTGTTTTTTCAAATGTTCATACCATGTTCCATTACATGGATCTATTTGACCGGAAACTGGTGATCTTTCTTGTTTCGGTCCTCTGTGCGGTCCTTCCGGATCCCTTTATGGTATTTGTTGCCGGTGCCATCATCGGTACGAATTGTTTCGTGGTGAATCTGGAAGTCGGACTGGCTTTTTCCGTAGTATTCATGTTCATGTACTGCGTGTACATCCGCTTTTTCCCGAAGCATGCTTATGCGATCTTTCTGGTTCCGATCTGCTATGCCATCGGGATCCCGTACATGGCGCCGCTGATCATTCTGATGATCACAGGTCTCCGGGGAGCCATCCCGGCAGCCTTCGGTGTAGCACTGCATGTTTTTTCCGGTGTGGTACAGGATGTGCAGATCCAGCTGGCAACTGCGGAGGATGATACAAAGGTAGAAGTACTGAAGTACTTCGTAGAGCATTTTCTGAAAAACCGGGAAATGCAGATGCTGATGCTGGTTTTCGCTCTGACGGTTGTGGCGGCCTCCATCGTGTATAAGCTGTCCTTCCCGTTTTCACATTATGTGGCGCTTCTTTCCGGCGTGATCTTCAGTGTGCTCTTTACCATCGCTGTGGGAGCCATCTTTAAGGAGACCGTGGACGCATCGGCAGCATTTACGGGTTCGCTGGTGGGATTCTGCCTGTGTGTTGTGATGGAACTCTGTAAAGGCGTACTGGACTTCAAACATACCGAACGGGTACAGTTTGAGGATGATGAATATTACTATTATGTGAAGGCGGTTCCGAAACTGGATGCGCCGAAGAAGAAAAAACGCGTTGCCGGCGGACCGCGTCCGGCAGAAGGTGAGCGCCCGAGACGTCCGGTGGACGGGGAAGAACTCCCGAGGGAGCGGCGTCCGCGTCCGGTGGGCGAGCTTCCGGTGAATCCGGCAGCGGCAGACGCGCTTGAAAATCAGGCCCGCGAAGCGTTGAATAAAGAAGCCCAGAGCAAAGGCGCGATCCATGATGAGGACCTCAGTGCCATGGCAACACACATAGGACAAGGCGCAGGCGAAGGTGCTGACTCTGCTGAACGGGAAGCAGACAAAAGAGCGGACAGCAATGCCGGAGACACTTCCGGAGTGGCATCCGATGAAACTTCGAAACAGAAGAAACCGGAACGGATCAACCGCTCGGATCTTCTGGCGGCGCGGCGTGTAGAGGAAGCCAGAAAGGCACGGGCAGAGCGGATCGAGCGTCAGAGATATGAGGAGCCGATCGGGGATGCACCGGAGCCGGCGGAGGAGTCCATAGACGATTTTGAGGATTCCGGTGAGAGAAAGCCAAAGAAGCAAAGCAATAAGAAGGGAACTAAGAAACAGGGAAAGAAGAACGTCGAACTTCCGGGAGATGACTTCGAGGATCTCGGATGATCCCGGATAATTTTGGATAGCAACAGGATGGGAGAGACAGCAGAGAGATGAGCGGTATCGGTACATTTTTCCACACATATTTCGACTGGTTTTACATACCGCGTATTACCTGGACGGATGTGCTGGATATTATCATAATTGCATATATTCTGTACCATATCCTTCTCTGGTTCAAAACGAGCCGTGCATGGACACTTCTGAAGGGTATTCTTGTGCTGGCTGTTTTCCTGGGCGTTGCGGCACTGCTCCGGCTGAACACGATCCTCTGGATCGCACGAAATATCGTCAGTGTATTTGTTATCGCCATCATCATTCTGTTCCAGCCGGAACTTCGGCGGGCGTTAGACGAACTGGGACGAAAGAAATACCTGAACCGGTTCTTTAATCTGGACGAACGGGACGGAACCGAGGAACGTTTTTCCGACAAAACCGTATATGAACTGGTGCGGACGGCAGCAGAGCTTTCCAAGGCTAAGACCGGCGCGCTGATCGTTATCGAGCATGATACGCCGCTGGGTGAGTACGAGCGGACAGGCATCAGTCTGGATGCGGTGGTCAGCACCCAGCTGCTGGTTAATATTTTCGAGAAGAATACGCCGCTGCATGACGGTGCGGTGATCATCCGGGAGAACCGGGTGGTGGCTGCAACCTGCTACCTGCCCCTGACGGACAGGAATGATGTGAACAAAGAACTGGGAACGAGACACCGCGCGGGACTCGGGATCAGTGAGAATACAGACAGCATGACCATAATCGTATCCGAGGAAACCGGTGCTGTATCCGTGGCCTACCGCGGACAGCTGGTTCGAAATCTGAATGATGATTCCCTTCGGAAACAGCTGGAGCTCCTGCAGGATAAGCAGCTGGAGCCGCGGCGCAGAAGATGGAAGAAGGGAGGTCAGAGCGTTGGAACAGAAGCCAGAAGAGAAAAACCGGGCGAAGGGCGGAAACGCAGTTGAGCGGTCCTTTGTGAAGGGGATCTTTAATCATCTGGGTCTGAAGATCCTGTCCATCGTGCTTGCGGTTCTGTTCTGGGTCATCGTTATGAACCTTTCCGATTATTCCATGACGAAGACCATTTACAATATCCCTGTGGAACAGCAGAACGGGGAGACGATCGAGGAAATGGGCAAGGTCTACGACGTGATCGACGGGAAAACGGTGGATGTGGTCGTCAAAGGTCCTCGTTCCATCGTGGATTCACTCACTGTCAGCGATTTTTATGCTTATGCGGATCTGGGGGATCTGTCAGTGACGAATTCCGCGGCGATCCAGGTACACGCCCGGGAGGCGCGTGTCAACAGTTCCATCGAGATTCATCCGGTGGATGAAACCATGAATCTGACAATAGAGGATAAGGTAGATCGGGAGCTGTCCATCAAGGCAATCGCAAACGGAGACGTGGCGGAGGGATATGCTATCGGCGGACTGAAAGTGACACCGAATATCATTCGGATCTCAGGACCGCAGTCGATCGTCGACCGTGTGACGGAGGTTCGCGCCAGCATCGATACCAGAGGCGTAAGCGCAAACCTGAAGAAAACAGTCACTCCGGTCTGCATCAATGCATATAACGAATCCATGGCGGACCGTCCCATCGAACTCAGTGTGTCCGAGGTGACGGTGGAACTTACCGTATATCCGACAAAGACGGTACCGGTAAAGCTGAATACTCTGGGGGCGCCTGCGAGTGATTATTCCATCGTGGAACTGAATTACAAACCACAGGAAGTGACCGTGGCCGGACCGGAGGATATCCTGGAGAAGGTAAATGCCATCTATATCGATGACATTTCCGTTGACGGGATCAATGAAAACAAAGAGACAAATGTTATGATCGACAATTATCTGCCGGAAAATGTGATCCTGGCGGATTCCAACACGGAAGTGGCGGTCAACATCGTTGTGGAAGAACAGACCGTTCGGGAGATCGAAGTCAGTGCTTCGGACATCGCCATGATGGGTATGAATGTGGCGTATGATTACACGCTGAAGACTTCCAAGGCATTTAAGATCCGTTTGAAGGGATTGGAGGCGGACATTGCCAATGTCAGTAAGGAATCTCTGCAGCTGTCCGTGGATGCAACGGATCTGCCTGCAGGGGAGCATGTGATGAAGCTCTCTTACGCCTCACCGAAGAATACCACCGTGACCGTGCTGGGCAAGGTGACATTGGAGATTACGGAAAAAGAGGAGACTACGGAGACTACGAATCCGCAGAATCCGGAGGGCGGAGGCGAAAACGGAGATACCGGGAACACCGGTGATTCCGGAGATGCCACTCCGACGGAGCCGTAGACCGTAAGACGATGTGCGAAGAGATCAGATATCAGAAATCAGGAGGGGTGTATTTATGGAGGAGGCTATCAAAAAACTGCAGGACGCAGTGAATGAGTCGAATTATATCGTTTTCTTCGGCGGGGCCGGCGTCTCCACGGAGAGTGGGATCCCGGACTTTCGGAGCCAGGACGGATTATATTCTCAGAAGTATAAGTATCCGCCGGAAACCATCGTCAGCCACAGCTTTTTCATGCGGAAGACGGAGGAATTCTATGAGTTCTACCGGGACAAGATGATCATTACCTCGGCGAAGCCGAATGCCGCACATCTGAAGCTGGCCGAGATGGAAGAAAAAGGGAAGCTGAAAGCGGTCATCACCCAGAATATCGACGGACTCCATCAGGCGGCGGGCAGCAAGGAGGTGCTGGAATTGCACGGTTCCACGCTCCGGAATTACTGCATGAGCTGTGGCAAGCGCTATGATGATATCAAATATATCGCAGAGAGTACGGGGGTACCGAAATGCGACTGCGGCGGTACCATCCGCCCGGATGTTGTGCTTTATGAGGAAGGGCTGGACAATTCTGTGATCCGCAGGGCGGTGGATCATATCGCACGTGCGGACCTGCTGATCATCGGCGGAACCTCCCTGGTGGTTTATCCGGCTGCAGGCTTCATCGATTATTTCCATGGAAAGCATCTGGCGGTGATCAATCTGGCATCCACCTCCAGAGATTCCTTTGCGGATATCCTGATCCAGGGTAAGATCGGAGAAGTGCTGTCCCAGATCCAGGTGTAATTTAGTAAAGAAACAGTTGACGAAACATTTCATATCAAGGATAATTAGAAAGATTGATTCAAAAACGAATTTTGAAAGGAGCAAGACATGTTTAACTTTGAAGAAGTCCTCTTGAAGGATCCGGAAGTAGCGCAGGCAATGACGGATGAGTACAACCGTCAGAATCAGAATCTGGAGCTGATCGCTTCCGAGAATATCGCCTCCAAGGCAGTGATGGCAGCCATGGGTTCCCATCTGACCAACAAGTATGCGGAGGGTTATCCGGGAAAGCGCTACTACGGTGGCTGCGTCTATGTGGACGTGGTTGAGGAGCTGGCCCGTGAGCGTGCAAAGAAGCTCTTCGGAGCTGAGTATGCAAATGTTCAGCCTCACTCCGGTGCACAGGCAAATATGGCCGTGTTCTTTGCGGTTATGCAGCCGGGTGATACCTTCATGGGTATGAATCTGGACCACGGCGGACATCTGACTCACGGAAGCCCGGTAAACATGTCCGGAAAATATTTCAACTGCGTGCCCTACGGTGTCAATGCCGAGGGACGGATCGATTACGATGAGGTTCTCCGTATCGCAAAGGAGTGCAAGCCGAAGCTGATCGTAGCAGGTGCTTCCGCATATGCGCGTGAGATCGACTTCAGGAAGTTCCGTGAGATCGCGGATGAGGTCGGTGCAGTGCTGATGGTGGATATGGCACACATCGCAGGTCTGGTTGCTACCGGAAACCACATGAGCCCGATCCCCTACGCTGATATCACAACCACCACTACCCACAAGACCCTTCGCGGGCCTCGCGGCGGTATGATCCTCTGCAGTGAGGAAGTGAACAAGAAGTACAACTTCAACAAGTCTGTATTCCCGGGAATTCAGGGCGGCCCGCTGATGCATGTCATCGCAGCCAAGGCTGTCTGCTTCAAGGAAGCGCTTTCCGCAGAGTACAAGGCATATATGGACCGTGTTGTTGAAAATGCGGCTACGCTGGCAGGTGCGCTGATCGAGAGAGGCTTCAATATCGTATCCGGCGGTACCGACAACCACCTGATGCTGGTGGATCTGCAGAATCTCGGTCTTACCGGTAAAGAGGTTGAGAAGCTGCTGGATGAGGTTCACATCACCGTAAACAAGAATACGGTTCCCAACGATCCGCAGTCCCCGTTCGTAACCAGCGGTATCCGCGTAGGTACTCCGGCGGTTACCACACGTGGTGCGGTAAAGGAAGACATGTTTGTGATCGCCGATGCCTTCAAGGCAGCGATCATCGACCGCGACGATGCCAAGGCTATGGCACTGGTTGAAAGCATTACAAAGAAGTATCCCATTTACAAATAAGTATTACTTCCGTTGATTCCAACGAACGGTTCCGCGCACCATGCCCCGCCCGGGGTGCGGTGCGGGCGGATCCCTGCGTTGGAATTCTCGGTTTTCAAGAGAAAAGGAAAGTATGGAAGACAACAACGAAAACAGAAACAATGGGAAGGGCCCGAGGAGACCGGGACTCTCGGCGACCATCGTGATCCTGGTCATTTCCATGGTCCTGACATTGATCTTCTGGCAGCAGTTCAATAAGTTCAAAGCCTCCGGGGAGCAGGAAGTGTCCTATGACAAATTTGTCAACATGGTGGAGGCCAAAAAGGTAGAATCCGTGGAGATCTACCAGACGAAGATCTATTTCAAGCCGTTGAATAAGGAAGACGGCAAGGAAGTAACGTACTATGTAGTGCGGACCGATGATCTGAAACTGGTGGACCGGCTGGCGGCTTCCGGTGTCAAGTTCAGCCAGATCGATGAAGGCGGAAATGCCATGCTCCGGACGATCCTGTCCTACGTGATCATGATCGGAGCCTTTTATATCCTGATGATGCTGATCATGCGCGGTGCCTCCAAGGGCGGCGGGATCATGGGCGTGGGCAAGTCCAACGCCAAGGTCTACGATATGCAGACGGATACAGGCGTGACCTTCGGGGATGTGGCCGGTGAGGAAGAGGCCAAGGAATCGCTGGCGGAGGTGGTGGATTTCCTGCATGAGCCGGAGAAGTATCTGGCCATCGGTGCGAAGCTGCCGAAGGGTGCTCTGCTGGTAGGCCCTCCGGGAACCGGTAAGACCCTGCTTGCCAAGGCGGTGGCCGGTGAGGCGAAGGTACCGTTCTTCTCCATTTCCGGTTCGGAATTTGTGGAAATGTACGTCGGCGTGGGTGCTTCCCGTGTGCGGGATCTGTTCCGTCAGGCGAATCAGAAAGCACCGTGCATCATTTTCATCGATGAGATCGATGCCATCGGCCGGAGTCGTGATACCCGTAATATGGGCGGAGATTCCGAGCGTGAGCAGACACTGAACCAGCTGCTGTCCGAGATGGACGGCTTTGATACCTCCAAGGGTATCGTCATTCTGGCGGCAACCAACCGTCCGGAGGTGCTGGATAAGGCACTTCTTCGTCCGGGCCGTTTCGACCGTCGGGTGGTTGTGGAACGTCCGGATCTGAAGGGACGCGAGGATATCCTGCGAGTTCACGCTAGAAACGTAAAGCAGGATGAGACGGTGGATCTGCATGAGCTGGCGCTGACCACAAGCGGTGCGGTCGGTGCGGATCTGGCCAACATCATCAACGAGGCGGCACTGCTGGCTGTCCGGAAGGGAAGACAGTTTGTCTCCCAGAAGGATCTGATCGAGTCCGTCGAGGTCGTATTTGCAGGTAAGGAAAAGAAGAATAAGATCCTGTCCGATGAAGAGAAGCGCCTGGTGGCTTTCCACGAGACAGGACATGCGCTGATGACGGTGCTCCAGAAGAATACCGTTCCGGTACAGAAGATCACCATCGTGCCCCGTACAAACGGTGCGCTGGGCTATGTATGGCAGGTGCCGGATGAGGAGAAATCCCTGGAGACCCAGGCAGAGCTGGAGGCGGATATCGTCATCGCCTGCGCAGGCCGTGCCGCGGAGGCACTGAGGTTCCCGTCCGTTACCACCGGTGCCGCATCGGATATCCAGCAGGCTACCGAGAAGGCCCGGAAGATGGTCACCATGTACGGTATGTCTGAGAAATTCGGCATGGTACAGCTGGAAGGGATCACGGGAGAGTACCTGGACCGCCGTGCGGTGCAGCAGTGCTCGGATGAGACCGGAACCAAGATCGATAATGAAGTACGCGGCATCATCAAGCGCGCTTATGCAAGAGCATTCAAGGCCCTGAAGAAAAATGAATCCATCCTGGATGCCATTGCAGAGTTCCTGTATGAGCACGAGACCATTACCGGCAAGGAATTCGTGGAGATCTATGAGAAGGTTTCCGGCCGGAAGGTAGAGGTCGGTAAGCGGCTTCTCAGCGATTCGCTCCTGAAATCCGATAAGGATCGGGAGAAAGATCGAGAGAAAGATAAGTCGCGGGAGAAAGAGTGCGAGAAAGACCGGGAGAAAGATCGGGAAAAAGAAAAGCGCCGGAAGGAAGGTTACTACGGTGCGTTCCACAGTCCGTATGCACCCGGTCCGACTGCAGCGGATCTGGAAGAGATTGAAGAGGAAGCAAGGAATGCTTCTGAGGCGGATAACTCCTGTGCATCGAACGGCTCGAATGACTCACGTGAGAATGACGGATTCCGGGAGGTCGGATCGGAAGAGGATCGCGAGGATTCTGCAGACGACACTGTGACGAAACAGGATGCGGAACCGGAGGATAATACTCCGAAGCCCTGGGAGACCTTTGCAAGAGAACAGGAGATACTTAAACGTCCGCTTATGGAAGAACCTCTTTCTGACGAGGAAGATTCTGATGTCGAAGAAGAACCGGATGCATCGGAGGATGCAACCGGATCTGTGGATTCATACGATCCGGATGAAGATGATACTGATCCGGACGATAAGAATGAAACTCCGGACGAGTGATAATACAAAGATCAGCCCGACCACGGTTGTGGAAGGGCTGATCTTTTTGTTACTGCCGGAGAGTCGATGTTTCAGGTGAGTTCGTCCAGGGTCTTTCCGTAGGATGGGAGGAAATCCCGCAGGAAGTCCCGTACTTCGGGAAGCTCCTCAGCCATATATTTGAGGGCGCGTTCCGTACTTTCCTTGGCGGATTTAAATTCCTGATTGCCGGACCTTTCTTCTTCAATGCACTTGATGAGTGCGGAGATCTTATCCGCAGCCTTTACCAGACGGTGGAGCAGGGCTTCCCTTTCGTCGGTCTTGTCCGGCCGGAAGATCGTTTCATAGGCCGGCCTGAGATCTTCGGGGAGCTGGGAGAGCAGCCGGTCATTGGCGATGGCCTCCACATCCTTATAGGCGTTACGGATATTGGCGTTGAAATACTTTACCGGGGTCGGCATATCACCGGTGATGATCTCCGATGCATCGTGGTACAGGCCGATCAGGGCTGCCTTTTCAGCGTCCACATCACGGTTATATCGAACATTTCCGATGACCGCCAGCGCATGGGCGATCATGGCAACATCCAGCGAATGTTCGGAGATATTCTCCGGCCTTGACGAACGCATCAGAGCCCAGCGCTCAATGTATTTCATGCGGGATAATGTGGCGAAAAAATGGGATTCGGTATTTGAACTCATGTCATGTGCTCCTTGTAACTGAAAAATGAATGCTTATGTCTCACGTTGATGATCCGCAGCACGCACAGTGCGTGTGCAATGTCCTAACATCATATTGTATGGGGTTAGACACGGGAAGTCAAGGGAACAGGCGATAAAAATCCACTTGCCATTCATAGTTGATTATGCTATAATGCTTTGGTGTTCAGCTTCCGTGGCTCAGTCGGTAGAGCGATTGATTCGTAATCAATAGATCACGGGTTCGAGTCCCGTCGGAAGCTTCGCATGAAATACCGCAGATCCTTGAAATAAGGGTTTGCGGTTTTTTATTATTATCAAAAAAAGCCCAGGAGGAATCGCTGCCGGATCATTCCGGATCAATCTCCTGGGCTATATCTTTGAAAAGGTTTTAGAATCCCAGATCATCGTTTACCAGGATCACATGGATCCGGTCCTTGTGCCGGGAGAACCTTGTGATCAGGAACTGGCAGCAGATGGTATCGGGGGATTTGCAGTCCATGCAGGCGCCGGTCTTTGCACAGGGAGTCGCAAGTCCGAACCGCTGGGCGTTGATGGGCGCGGCTACATTTCGCGCACGCTTCATGGCACCGTCCAGATCGCTGCAGACCTTGTTCATCCCGACAATGAAGAGTACTTTCTTCGGCCCCTGGCAGATGGCAGATACACGGTTGGAGTTTCCGTCGATGTTCACGAGTTCGCCGTCCTCTGTCATGGCGTTTGTGCTGGACAGGAAGAAATCAGCGTCGTAGGCTGCCAGCATGGCGGCGCGCTTTTCTTCTGCGTTCGTTGCCTTGTCCCGGTCGATGAAGTTGTAATTTCCCGTTTTCAGGGCCTCTACAAGCCCGATCTCATGGGCGCTCATGGCACCGCCCATGGCGATGGAGGAGCCTTCCGGGATCAGCTCCAGGGCTTTTGCCAGAGCCTCCTCTTTTGTTGCGGCATAGTAGCCGGTCATATTTCTGGATTCCAGACCGCGGATGACCTTGGTGGCCAGAAGTTCATTTCTCTTTGTGATGTTTTCGTTCATTGGTATCTCCTTGTATTATGTTTTTGCTCGGTTCGAGTGTGTGCGGTGCTCTAAGCTTCGAATGGGAACCGGTAGTCCAGGCCCAGCTCATCCCGGATCTTTGTCAGATCACTCTGCACACCTTCGCCCACAGGCACTCCCTTATCCTTTCGGAACAGCCATACGTCATATTCCTTCTCACCGGCCGTGTAAATGCGGCTCTGCCCCGGTGCTTTCTTTGATGCACGGAGTGCGCGGCAGATGTCGCCGGCGATCTTCTTAAATTCCTCACGTCCCATGAATGCTTCCGGATCTACAACGAAGAAGAAATGTCCCAGGTGGTACATTTGCTGTTTTCCCTCGGGACTGATGCCGGACAGTGCCTTCATGAATTCTCCGCCGGAGAGTGCCGCGGAAAGGATCTCCACCACGGTGGCATATCCGTAGCCCTTGTAACCGCCCAGTTCCTCACCGATGCCTCCCAGGGGTGTGAGAGCAGCAGTGCCGGCCACCAGATCTTTCAGGATCTGTGCACTGTCGGTCAGGGCCTCACCGTTTTCGGAAACCACGGTTCCCGAGGGAGTCGGTTTCCCTTCCCTGGCGTAGTATTCGATGCGCCCCCTCTGCACGATGGAGGTTGCGCAGTCCAGACAGAACGGGAATTCTTCGTCTGTCGGCAGAGAGAAGGTCAGCGGATTCGTTCCCAGCATATTCTCCACACCGAAGGTGGGGGCGATGGAGGGACGGGCATTTGTGCCTGTGAGTCCGATCATGCCTTCCTTGCTGGCCATACAGGTCCAGTAACCAGCGATCCCATAATGTGTGGAGTTTCGGATGGCACCGCCGGCCATGCCGTATTGCCGGGCTTTTTCGATCAGCCGCTCCATCATGCGGTAGCTGGCCACCATGCCCATTCCGTCATGGGCGTCCATAACGAGCGTTGTCGGCGTCTCCTTTATGATTTCAAGCTCTGTCACGGGAAGCAGGGTTCCCTTTTTGATCCGGTCGATGTAGATCGGTTTGAAGCGGTTACAGCCGTGGCTCTCGATTCCCCGGCGATCCGACTCCAAAAGTACATCCGCGCAGATCGCAGCATCCTCCTCGGGCACCCCATAGCCCTTGAATGCGTCGATCATAAAGCGGTTTATCATATCCCATGGTACAAATGGTCTTGTTTCTTGCATTGTTTCCACCTCCTCTATTCCACACTTCGCGCCTTCCGGCGCTCCGTGAAATTATCCCTCCGCACGTGTTTGGCACGGATGCTTTATTATATTATTCGAGTCCGTGCTCCATGATAATTTATTCCACACTTCGCAAAAATAATCTGCTCTTATTATATCATATCGGAGATTGTGATTCCACAGATTCCATGCTCATCGTAGTCTCTTTCCATATTATATTTTGGCAGTCACTTTAAAGTCACTTTGCTGTGATATAAAAGTATTGTTTTTCAAACCCCATAACTCACACAATCCTTTACCTAAGGCCGTGGAGGCGCCAACTCCACGGCCTGTTTTCATTGGATTTAGTTCTGTATGTTAAAAAAAGATTGGTTGTGGTACAATATCAAATGGGGTTTTATGCCTGAATCTGACGGACGAGGAGAAGACTATGGAAGAAAGAAAAATGTATCAGGTAGCTACACTACAGTCTCTGGCGCTGGGTTATACGCGTGCGGTAACAACGGTTGGTGAGGTTTTGAAGAACGGGAATACCGGTTTGGGGACATTTGAGGATGTGAACGGAGAAATGATCGTCCTGGAGGGACATTGCTATCGCGCATTGCAGGACGGAGCGATCGTGGAACCGGAGCCGGAAACCGGCGTTCCTTTCTGTGCGGTATCCAGACTGACCGGGGAGCGTGTCTTTGATGTTCCCGCCATGCCGGATATGACCGCGCTGCGCACGGAGCTGACCCGCAGGATCGAGGAGCACTTCGGACTGAACAGTATGCATGTGGTCCGGATCGACGGGTTCTTCAAGAAGGTGGACGCAAGATCGGAGGCACCGCTTCGTTCCCATCATGTCACTCTGAAGACCATGCTGGATAAGAACCAGCGAGCATTTCTTTTTGAGAATATCAAAGGAACGTTGGTGGGGGTTTATTTCCCGGATTATATGGACGGGATCAATATGCCCGGCTGGCATCTGCATTTTCTGTCAGAGGACCGCACAAAGGGCGGCCATGTTTTTGAAATGGAACTGACAGAGGGAACCGTACAATTGGACAAGATCAGCCGGATCGAGATCCAGCTGCCTACGGAAGCAGCATTTGATACCTATTCGCTCAAACAGGCTTCGGACGACGAGATCAAGAAAGTGGAAAAAGGATAATATGGGACTGAATAAAGTGATCGACATCATCGAGGCGGATTACGGATGTGAGGAGTGTCCGCCGGACGGCCCTCATGCATTATTGGTTTTAGACACGGGAGATAAAGTGGAAGTATCTGAACGGTGGATCCGGGAGCATGAGACAGAGCCGGGGAAGTATGTATGGCGCGGAGAAGGCGGCAGTATTCTGAAAGCAGTTCGTGTGGCAGCGGCTGTTATCAAAGTTGAGCGTGAGGCGCCGATGATCCTTGCAACGCAGCGTGGATACGGTGCGTATAAGGACGGCTGGGAATTCCCGGGAGGAAAGCTCGAAGAAGGAGAGACGCCGGAGCAGGCGATCGTACGGGAGATCAAAGAGGAACTGGACATTTCCATCGTGCCGGAAAGCTGCCTGGATACGGTTGAATATGATTATCCGGACTTCCATCTGTCCATGGCATGTTTTCTCTGCACGATCGCAGAAGGAGAGCCTGTGCTGAAAGAACATGAAGCAGCCAGATGGGTCACCAAAGAAGATCTTGATTCCGTCGACTGGCTGCCGGCGGATATTACAGTGATCGACAGAGTGCGGGATATCCTGTAATGCTGCAAAAAAAGTATGTGTACGAAGGGAATCAAAAACAAAAGGCTGGCGGAGAGTTATGTGGATCATTAACTGTTTACTATTAATGCTTGGTACGGTCTCGGCAACGCTGGGGATCAGCTTCTATGCCCGGAACAGTCAGGCGGCAAATAAGATACGATTTTATATTCTGTTTTACGGTATTTTCTCAGCCGTCTGGTGTATCTGCTACGGCGTGATCGGGATCATGGACAACCTGGATACCTGTGAGATGCTTCGGAAGGTGGGAGTCATCGGGGTCGACGGGTTCCTGCTGACGGAGGTTTTTCTTGTGTCGGAAATGTCCGGTCTGAAGCGGGGGATTATCCGTGTCGTTCGCATCGGTGCAACGCTGATCTCAGTGGTGGATTATTTCTGGTTTGCACAGAGCAAGGTGGATACCTTTATTCGCGAACGGGCCTGGACGACATGGCAGGCAAATCCGGACGGGCAGCTGAACCGTACGATCCATACCATCTATATCGTGCTGATCTTTCTGATCCTGATCTCTCTCGGGATCAGCTGGATCATCAATAACCAGTTGCGAAGAAACAAGCGCTTCTTGTTTCTGGTATTCCTGTCCAACTTTATCATGCTGGCATTTACCATGCCGGATACCTTTCTTCCGGCCATGGGACGATCTGCGATCTCTACCTCCGGCCTCGGTGCAGCGGCCTGCAGTATCGTTATGTGGTATGGCGCGACGCAGCTGAATTCCTTTGATATCCGTACCGGAAATGTTAAGGATCGGCTGTTTGATTTCCTGGAGGCCGGGATCATCGTGCTGGATCCATTCTTTAAGATCTCCATGGTAAACCGGTATGCCCAGCAGCTGGTGGGAGAGCGGGATTATAAGGGCCTGAAGCTGACGGATTTCTTCACCATGGATAAAGGCCGGATGGGGGAACTCTTTGCAAATGCAGAGGATGAGATCAATACCACGCGGTTATGGGACAAGAACGGAGAACGCGCTTATTCGGTGCGGGTGAAGGCTCTGGCGGATGACTACGGGGAACCCTTCTGCTACATGTGCGTCTTCCTGGATGTTACGGATGAGGTGGAGGCGGCCTCCAAACTGGAGATCGCCAGTCAGGCGAAGAGCCGGTTCCTGGCACAGATGTCCCATGAGATCCGGACCCCCATTAACGCCGTGCTGGGTATGAATGAAATGATCCTGCGTGAATCTCACGAGGAGAATACGCTGGAATACGCAGAGAATATCGATTCTGCCGGAAATACCCTGCTGACGCTGATCAACAGCATCCTGGATTTCTCCAAGATCGAGGACGGCAAGATGGACATCGTTCCCGTGCAGTATGACACGGCGTCCATGATCAACGATCTGGTAAATTCCATCGAGCAGCGGGCGGATTCTAAGGGCCTGACTTTGAACGTAAATATCGATGAGAGCATTCCTGCCAGCATGGTGGGCGATGATGTGCGTGTGTCCCAGGTGATCATGAACCTGCTGACCAACGCCGTCAAATATACGCCGAAGGGCAGCGTTACATTTACCATGCGGGTACGGAACCGGGATGCGGAGCGGGTACAGCTGTATGTGTCTGTTGCGGACACGGGTATCGGTATTCGCAAGGAGGATATCGGACGCCTCTTTGAAGCCTTTGCACGGCTGGACGAGGAGAAGAATCATACCATCGAGGGTACGGGACTTGGAATCTCCATCGTGAAGAGCCTGCTGAACATGATGGGCAGTAAGCTGCACGTGGAAAGTGATTACGGAGAGGGCTCCGTCTTCTCCTTCCTGATCTTCCAGCAGATCGCGGATGCAACGCCCATCGGTGATTATCAGGAGAGGATCCGGAAGAGTCATCAGAAGAAGGGCGACAGCGACCTGATCCAGGCACCGAAGGCCAGGATTCTGGTGGTGGATGACAATGACATGAATCTGAAGGTGTCCGGAAATCTGCTGAAACTCTGCGGCATTAAGCCGGACATGGTATCCTCCGGTGAGGAAGCCATCGAGATCATGAAGCAAAAGACGTATGATATCGTATTCCTGGACCATATGATGCCGGGAATGGACGGTATCGAGACGCTGCATACGCTTGTGGCAGAGGACCTGATCCCACCGAGTACGATCATGATCGCTCTGACTGCAAATGCAGTGGTGGGTGCGCGGGATACCTATATCGATGTAGGCTTCCGGGACTACCTGTCGAAACCCATCGAACTGAAGGAACTGATCAGGAAGCTGGAGCGGTATCTGCCGGAGGAGGCATATGAAAGTGAAGCCGGGACGCATTTGGAAATCGGAGATACGGAGGTTCATCCCGGGGATGGGTCGATGAAGATGAATTCATCGGCAGGAAACGATAAATCCGTTGGAAGCGCTGAATTCGTTGAATCCGTTGGAGACATAGCCGGCTCGCCAACCGAAATAAACAAGGCCGCCGATGCGGAAAAGCCTGCAAATGATCCTTTACATGATCCGGCACTTGATTCTTCTCGTGCTCCGTCAGCGGATGGAGATGGTACTGAAGCATCCGCGTCTCTCCCATATAACGAGGAGGTGCTCCGGAAAGCCGGCATCGACCCGCAGGTGGGCATCGGTTACTGTGCGGAGGATGCCGGATTCTACGCAGAGATGCTCCGGGACTTCACAAATGAGACGGAGAAGAAGATCGAGGATCTGGAAGCACGTTATTCCGAGGAGGACTGGCACGGATATCAGGTACAGATCCATGCCATGAAGAGCGTCCTCCGGATGCTGGGCGCAGATGCACTGTCTGATCAGGCAAAGGCACTTGAGGATGCATGCAAGAACGGTGACATTGAGTTCATAAGGCAGAACCATACGGATATGATGGAGGCCTATCGCAAGCTTTCGGAAGCGATCAGGGGAAGTATCGCCTGATGAGACGGAAGAATCACGAGATGTCCAAAGAATATTCTCTTTTTGCGGATCTTTCGGCTGCGCCGCTGGTGGGAGAGCACACGGTGTCGCTTGGGTTTGAAGCAGAGTGCGAGGATGATTCGCATACACAGGCGAAGAACCTGGTTCAGTATATCTTATTTCAGTATGATACCGTTCCGGTACTTTACTTCCACATCGATGAGTCGCAGGGGACTGTAGAAGCTATGAACGACAGCCCGAATCATTCCGTCAGCTGCAAGGTCTCTCTGGATATCAAGGTTCCGAAGGATTTCCGGTCGGAATTCCAGGAGGGTGAGATCGCGGACATGATGGGCCTCGAGCTGGAACGGGTTCGCGGTCGCGGCAATTCCACATGGGAGAATGCGAAGAAACCGTATTCCTTCAAACTGGACAAGAAGGGCTGGTGGTACAGTGTATCCGGCTCGTATGTGAGGAGTACCTGGAAGAAGATCGACGGGGTATGGTACTATTTCAAAAACAATGGATATCTGGCACAAAATGAATTCGTAAACGGCTGGTGGCTCGGGAAGAATTATGTATGGAGCTATCCGTACCGTGCAAAATGGCACAGAAACAGCCGCGGCTGGTGGTATGGAGATGAAAGCGGCTGGTACGCGAAGAATGCGTCTTACGTGATCGACGGAGTGAAGTACACCTTCGATGCGAAGGGATATCTGGTTGAGTGATGCTCCGAGGAATGTGAAGCATGAAATGTGAAACATGAAATGACCATGATATTGGAGGCTCAAAATGAAAAATGCAAGGATGAGACGGGGTGCTCATTCTTGCATTTTTTTGTGAAATGAACCCATGTACGGTAGTTAGTCATGGCATGCAAATATTAATCTGCGGATAAAACAATGACCTGTAGGCAGACCGGATTACTCGCCTATATGGTGCGCATTCAATACTTCCGCGATGATGTCCACGGCTTCTTCGATCAGTGCTTCCGTGTGGGTGGCCATGAGGCTGGTGCGCAGCAGGCATTCGCCCGGGGCAACGGCCGGCGGGATCGAGGAATTTACATATACGCCGCGGTCGTACAGATCCTTCGTGACGATCAGCGTCGGTTCCAGCTCGTAGGTATAGATCGGAATGATCGGGATCCGCTCGCCGTTGGACTCGCGGATACGGATGTTCTTTTCTGCCAGTCTGCTCCGCATGAACAGCGCTCTTGCCTGCAGAGTCTCCGGAAGCTCCGGATGTGCTTCCAGGATCTTCAGGGCTGCCAGCGCCGAAGCGCAGCTGGCCGGCGTGATGGATGCCGAGAAGATGAAGGGACGGGAGCAGTGCTTCACATAGTCGATGACCCGTGCCGAAGCGGCCATGTAGCCTCCCAGGGAAGCCAGGGATTTGGAGAAGGTCCCCATGTAGATGTCGACCTGGTCCTCCAGTCCGTAGTAGCTGGCTGTGCCGCGGCCACCCTTGCCGATGACACCCAGTCCGTGAGCATCGTCCACCATGACCCGTGCTCCGTACTGTTTTGCCAGCCGGCAGATCTCCGGAAGGTTTGCGATATCGCCTGCCATGGAGAAGACACCGTCGGTGACGATGAGGATGCCGGCACTTTCGGGAACATTGCGCAGCTTTTCTTCCAGGTCGGCCATGTCATTATGTTTGAAACGGACCATCTTTGCAAAGGACAGACGGCAGGCATCATACAGGCTGGCGTGATTCTCACGGTCCATGATGATGTAATCGCCGTGCTCCGCAAGAGCACTGATGATCCCGAGGTTTGACTGGTAGCCGGTGGAGAAGGAGAGCGCTGCCTCTTTGCCCAGAAACTTTGCCAGTTCTTCCTCTAACTCAATATGCAGCTGCAGTGTCCCGTTCAGGAATCTGGAACCGGAGCATCCGGTGCCATACTGCTCCAGAGCTTTTAATCCCGCCTCTATTACTTCCGGGTTTGTGGTGAGTCCCAGATAGTTGTTCGAGCCGAGCATGATGCGGCGTTTGCCTTCCATCACGACCTCGGTGTCCTGCCTGGACTCCAGTGCATGAAAATATGGGTAGATACCTGCTTCCCGGGCGTCGTCCTGACGGGTACGCTCGTAGCATTTCGCAAAAAGATCCATATGTTTCCCCCTGTAACATCACAAAAAAACAATTATATAATTTTAGCACATTATTACGAATATGAAAACGAAAAAGATTTCTGTTTCACAGAGTGGGATCACATGGTATAGTTGTAGAAGATGGCAGTATGGCTCGCATTAGTGTAATTAGGAGGTTAAGATGAGTGATCAGGACAGAACGGTGATTAAAGTCAAAAATTTAGATATCACGTTCAAAATGGCAACTCCTGGAAGCCTTCCTCAGTTTTGTCGGCCTGGGAATGCCTGCGGGTACCTGCTCTCTGGGAACGCTGCTTTCCGACGGATTCCAGAATGCGCTGCTGCATCCCTACAAGCTGCTTCCGGCGGCCGTTATCATGATCCTGCTCATGGTGGGCTGTCATCTGGTGGCGGAAGTTGTGAAGAAGGCAAATGAATAGAATTAGACACATATAATTATCGGGGAATTTGCCTGTTGATCCCGGTGAATGAAATATTGAGTAAGCGGAAAGTGCATGGAAATGAGCAGACTGGGTAAGATCATAACTGCATATGTGGGGATCTGGAGCCTGCTTCTTTCCGGGTCTGTCTTTTCTGTGCCGAACTATTATATGCCGAACTATTTTACGCAGAACTTCGGGGATGGCCCTCCATATACCGGAGGGAAAACCGATCCGCAGCAGATCTCGGTGGAATGGAAATGCAGGATCACTGAGGATGTGACGGAGGGGGAATACCTGACGATGCTGCTCGGTATGGATCAGGTGACGAGGCAGTCCGTGATGGAAACCCTGCGGGCCAACTGGGATGGCGGTCTGCAGTACCATAGATCCGCCTACAGTACCACACATGACGATCCTGCATCCTGTGTGAACTACGGGGGGCGCCAGTATGTGGGACGCGAGCGGAAGGACTATGGATATAACTGTACAGGTTTTGTTGCGTCGGTTTTGTACTATGCCAACGGCGAAACCGAAGAGGATGCGCTGGCGAAGATGAAGGAGTGCTTCCGTCCGCTGTCCCGGGG
>JAILAR010000145.1 GCA_024681515.1 Eubacterium sp.
TACTGCATGAGGAGGATCGCGAAACGGCAGCAGATGCTGCTGCAAAGATCCTGCAGGTTTACGGCGAGAAGCTGAGAAAGCTGAAGGAGGAAGAAAGCGATGGTTGATAAGGATATGTTCAAGAGTATGCTTCTGGATGAACTCTATAAGCAGCTTCCGGATGATTTTACTCTGTCGGTAAAGGAAGTATTCAAATCCAATGACGCACGGATGACAGGGATTAACATTAACCGTGAAGGCAGTGCCGGCGGCTGTGTTATTTACGCGGAGGATCTGTACGGACGGTATCAGAATGGCGAGGAACTTTCGTCTATGGTTTCTGATCTGATGGGAGAGATAACGAAGAGTGATATCTATTCCATGGATCTGGGCTCTTTCACACGGGATGATATGATGGCGCATACGTCTTACCGTATGGCGAATAAATTCACGAATCAGCTCCGGCTTATGGATGTTCCTACCAGGGATGTGCCGGGGATGACGGACATTGTGATCTATCCGGTGTATGAGGTACAGGTGGGAACAAGGCGCGGAACGGTTCTTATATCCAACAGCATGCTTGAGTCGAATCATGTTTCCGTACAGGAGATCCATGCGGCTGCGGAAGCCAATACAGAACGCAGGATGGCCATCGTTCCTCTAAGTGAGAGACTTCAGGGACTGATGGGAGGAATGGAGTTTCCGGATGGGGAGGAGATTGAATCTCCGTTCCTGGTTTCTTATGATCGGGAATCCTCGGGGGATGAGGCCAGTGTACTCGGGGCACCGAAGGCACTGGCTTCTCTTAAGGAGCCGTACTATGTGATCCCGTCTTCGACTCATGAACTGCTCTTCCTGCCGAAGTCCTTTGAGGCGGATGTGGATAACCTGAAGAGGCTTGTGAGTGAAGTGAATTCGACGGTTCTGGATCCGAAGGATGTACTTTCCAACAATGTGTATGAGCTGGATCAGGGTAGATTCGTCACACATGAAGCCGGAGCAGGACTCAAAAAGCAGTTTGTCCAGGAGTAAGATTGTTGGAGGTGTCCTGCGGCAATGTTGCAGGGCATCTCCGTTTTATGGAGGAGCATCATGAAAGCAAATCAAATGATTAAGAAAAGTCCGAACAGGAAAAGAAATAAACCAGTCACAATTCGAATGAATGAAAAAGAGTACGATGAGCTAAAGAGAAAAGTAAAGGACTCCGGCCTTAATCAGCAGGCATTTGTGATCAAAGCGATCCAGAATGCGGATTTCGTATGACCGGAGTAACCGGGGTTTTTAGTGATATTGGAGGAATGCATATGGCGAGACCCAGTATGAAAGAGAAAGTGGATGCGGCACTTGAACGATTGAATGAAGGTGTCCGGGATTTCTTTCAGGGAGATCACTATAAGGAGTATCTGGCTACTATGAGCAAACTGCATCATTACTCAGCCAGAAACTGTATCCTGATCGAGAGGCAGCACCCGGGCGCGGAAATGGTGGCGTCCTACAACAGCTGGAAGAAGAACTTCAATCGGCAGGTAAAGAAGGGCGAGAAGGGGATTATGATCCTCGCTCCTTCAAAACGAACCGTTGAAGTGGATGTTCCGGGGAAGCTGGATGCAAGCGGTAATCCGCTGAAAGAGAAGAGAGATTATATTACTTTCAGGCCGGTATATGTGTTTGCATCCGACCAGACAGAAGGGGATCCTTTACCGGAGCTGATCAATCGTTTGGATTTCAAGGTGGACGGGTATGAGAAGATTAAGAGTGCATTGATCAGAATATCTGACTGCCCGATCATCTTTGAGCCGATGAAGGAAGGAGACAGCATCAACGGCTTTTTCAATCCCATGAAGAATGAGATCCATATCCGGGAAGGCATGTCGGAAGCTCAGACGGTTAAGACAATTCTGCATGAAATCTCACATTCGCTGATCCATCCGGCAACTCTGTCGGATAAGACGAGAAACGAGAAGGAAATTGAGGCTGAGTCTTCAGCGTGGATCGTATGTAATTACCTTTTCGGAGATGAAGCAGACTTCGGGGAATATAGCTTCGGGTATGTCGGAAGCTGGGCCGAAGGAAAAGAAATCAAGGAACTGACCGAATGTGTGGAGAACATCAAGCGCGCCAGCGGCATCCTGATCGAGCGGCTGGATAAGGAACTTGGTCTTGAGATCAAACCTGAGGAGGTCGTGGGAAGGGAAGATCTAACAGCGGAGGTAAAGCAGATTGTGGCAGATGCCGGAATCAAGGCGGAAAATGTGGTGATCGTAGCAGAGCAGCCGGGGCGAATGAGCCGGATGGTATATGTGACCAATACGGAAGGTACCTACCAGGCAGCCTTCTTCCTTCATGGGGAAACGAGCAGAATTGAACAGCTTCTGACAGATAAGGAGACGGTGATCAATGATTATCCGTCTTTTTTTGAGCGCCATGATGTGGGTTGTGTGATCCGGCCTCACTCTGAGGGGCAGGTATATGACTACTGGTACAACTATGAAACCAGGGAGTTGGTACCTTATCCGGAGGCGGCAAAGAAGGAGGTTACTGCGATGGTTACAGTTACGGGAAAGTCAACGGAAGAACAGGTGATGCAGCTGAATGATGCTATGCCGCTTGTGGTTGGTAACCGGATATCTTTCACGACCGTAAATACCGGGAGAGATATAGAAATATCGGATTCGGATGTGACGGCACGGTATGAGCATATGGATTCCAGCTGGCCAATGGTACAGATCCGGTATACCAATGTGGATGGCAGAATCCCGGCGGAAATGAACATCTTCGAGTTTCAGAAGATGATCGAGAAGCAGCCGGATAAGGTTCTGGATGATCCGGGGAAGTATTTTAAGGTATGCATTTCCTATACCTATCTGGATCAGAATCACCAGTCCGTGCAGGATGTGGATCTTGGCCGTGGACGAGTGGATTATCTGGATTACATGAAACTGCCGGGTTGTCATATCGAGCATTTGAAACGCCATGTGGAACTGCTGCGGACTTGTGACGATGCAAAGCATTTTGCACCGGGAACTGAGTATGGGATGCGTTTTGAGGATGATGTGCAGGAGTGGGCAGGGTTCTGCCGGGAGGTGCTGAATCATTACAGCGAAAACCCGATGTTTCCCTGTCCCCCGGATATTGGAGAAACAAGAGTGGTTTGTGAGAAAGGAGTGTTGGAATTATGATTCCTGATTTTACAGAAGAGGAAAAAGCATTTGTACTGTCCGTCCGGGAGAGTGGTGGCGAGAAGTTGGGAAGGATCCCGTGCATACGGACCATATCGTATCTTATGGCGAGAGCGAATACGCCGGAGATGTCCGCCATGATGGATCGGGTACAGAACAAGCTGGGAATGATGACAGACCGGGAGTATGCGGCATATGACTTTTCGGTAGATGAGGGTGAAGAGATTTCGTGAGACAGCTGCCGAATAACAATTTGAAACCGGGTGGCTGCGGCGGATTATGACAGACGGGGGTGAATCATTATGGGAGTGCATATTCCGGATGAAGATGTGGCGGAGGCGCGTAAGGTAAGTTTGCTGGATTTCCTGAGACAGAACCGTCCTGCCATGTATTCACATATCGCACGGGTTGGATCTCAGTATGCAGTAAAAGCCCGGTACTTCGGGACCAAAGGGCAATACTCATCATTCCTGATCCGGGCTGCAGATGGAGAGTGGTGGCATCACAGTAAGGGGACACATGGCAGGAATGCACTGGATTTTCTGATCAAGGAAGAAGGCATGGATTTTCAGTCGGCAGTATTGGAAATCCTTGGCAGGAGCGAGGAGTATTATCGGGGGAGAAGAATCAGTGCAGCTGAGGATTTTGCGGAGCGTCCACCACGGAAGGTTAAGTCAGAACCGTTGCAGAAAGATGTTCTCTACGAATCGGAGAAGAAACAGTTGGTCATCCCGAAGCGTGATACAGATA
>JAILAR010000156.1 GCA_024681515.1 Eubacterium sp.
CTGATCACCTCCGAAGCAAAGATCGATGAGAGTGTCAGCAGTGCAGTGAAGGAATACTTCTCCGGAGTTTTCACAGGAAAGTGCCAGTACTCGGCAAGCTACACCGGCTTCAATATCGACAGCAAGAATCCTTCGGAAAAGACCTACTCCGTATGGACATCCGGAGTTAACAACTGGGTAAAATGGGAAGAGAAGTGCGGATCCGGCACAGCAGTATCCTTCTGGAACCGTGGTGACTCCATCAAAGGCGAGTAAACAAGACCTGAAGTGGTATAAAAAGCGACGAACATGAAGCAGTAAATAGAGCAACGAACAAGTAAATTGATCAGAGTTCACATTTAGAAAGACCTCCGGATCATCAACATGGCTACTATCATTTTATTTTTCTGCAACAATTTCATTCGTTTTTCTCCTCGTGTTCGTTAGGATCATCCTGCAACTCCAAATGATTCACTATCGTCATTATTTAACCCGTGGTATATTAACACTAATTCGAGTACGATGACTTGTCAGCAGTAGCGCGGCTAGAATATTATAACACAAAAGAGTGGTATTCGGACAGTGTTTTATCCCATTTCCGATTCAGGCAAAAGTATTAGTTTGAATACGGAATTTGTACAAACAAAAAAAAGCCCCGATTCATCAATTCACTGCTGATGAACCGAGGCCTCTTTGGTAATATTGGGGGAACAGCGATGCCCTATCTACTCTTTTTCCTTCCCCAGATAAGTGAAACTGACCATGGTCATGTCATCATACTGGGGCTCTTCTCCGGCAAAACGGTCGACGGCCTCTTTCACACATCTGATCAGTGACTCATCCCCGATGGCGGGATCTTCATTCAGGGCTTCCACCAGCCTGTCATTTCCGAATCGGTCCCCATCCGGAGACTTCGCTTCTGTCACGCCGTCCGTATAAAGGAAGAGCCGTTCTCCCGGAGCCAGACGGAAGTTGTATTCCACATGTTCCATTCCGGGAAGGAAGCAGATCGGCGATCCATGCGCCGTCTTCTCGATCCGGTATCCCCCTTCTATATCCTTCTTCAGGATCGCAGGGAAATTGTGTCCGGCATCGCAGGCATTTACTTCTCCTGTGGCCAGATCCACGATACCCAGCCAGACCGTTACAAACATTCCGGCTTTATTCTCCTCGGACAGTTTCTCTTCGGCATAGGCTATGATCTTTGACGCACTTCCGCCCATTCCGGCACGGGCCTTGATGAGGGTCTTGGAAACCGCCATGAAGAAAGCCGCTCCCACACCCTTGTCGGATACATCCGCGATCAGAAGCACCAGGTGTGTATCATCGATCAAGAAGAAATCATAGAAATCTCCGCCTACCTCCCTTGCGGGTTCCATAAAGGCTGCAACAACAAATTCCCCGCGGTTGGAAAGGAGTTCCCCGTCCGGCAGTACATTTCGCTGAAGATCCGCAGCGAAGGAAAGCTCCGTCTCTAGACGTTCACTTTCCCTGGACATCCGCGCGATCTCTTCCATATTCGCAACCGTATCCTCCTCCATCTTGTCGATGGATTCGGCCAGAACACGGAGCTCCGTGATCCCTCCCACTGTCTCGGCCAGTTCCTGTTCCGATTTCTTATTTTCCCCGGCAAATCGTTCCGCCTCTCTTGTAATGGCACCTACAGGCTTCACTACCCGGCTGCGGAGATATAATCCGATGATCAGTGTAGCGATCAGTACCATGCTGAGCCCCATGATCGTAATACCTATCGCGTAACGCTCCGAGATATTCACCATGTTCTTTATGGAGCGGTTGACAATGAGTACTGCGTTCTTCTCCCCGTCTTTTTTCAATATCTTCATCATGCTTACCATCGCTTCTCCGTTGTCCAGATAATCGATGGTAACCGCCTCCGCCTCGCTGCCCTCCCAGATCTTCCTCAACCCATCTCTGTCTTCCGCCCTGTCGACATTCAGGGTCTTTCCGACAACCCCGTAATCCACCTCATTTTCTTTCAATTCATTATTTTGAGATATGACGATCGCAGCCTTCGAATAGTTCGATGCCGGATCCGGAATGATCATCCCAATCTGATCGATGTTTTGGGCATGAATGACAGTATTAAAACGCATCGCAATATTCGTTAAAGCGCCAAATGTTAAATAATCTTCCGTTATGTCTCTATCCGTCTTGTTGTCGCTTTTGCTTCCTTCTCCCGCCGAATCCAGACGCCTCAGTTCCTCCATCCGATCCGATCCGACCTCCAGATAAAGGGCCGCATCCCATACCTCCGCATCCGACACAAGAGAATCGGCGATCTGCTTCACGATGGACGTCGTTTCCTTCAACATGGTCTGTGTAAAGACCTGATAGCTGAATACACCGATCAGCACTGTAAGAAGAGTCACCATGATAATGATCGATGTAATGATCTTCACCGACAGCTTATTAAAAAATCTGCGAATCTTCGCCATGGCACCCTCCCATCATTTCAATCTTATATCAACCTACGTTCTGCACAGATAGACAGAGCAATTTTACATCATAAATCCGGCCTTTTCAAGAAGAGATGCCCGGAAAGATAACAAAAGCGCAACAAAAGGGCGGGACATGTACTTGTCCCGCCCTTATCGGTCAGATCATCCGGATCAACTAGTCTATCAACTTCTCATGCAGATTCTTCTCTTCATCCAGATCAAGCCGGATCCGGTGGGTGTTGCCCTGTCCGTCCGTCAGCACCAGGACACCGGTGCCGGCTTTCTTGTAATGCACGATGACATTCACCCTTCCGTTAGGGAAGCTTTCCATCTCGGCAGTGGCAAAGGACTCATCCTCCACGGATGCGCTCCAGCTGCTGTCCAGCTCATAGGTCTCGCTGGCAAGCGAGACATTTGCGCTGAGGAATTCCGACCCCGGGGCGTTCCACTTGAGAAGGAACAGCGCGATCACCGCCACCAGGCTTATGGCGCAGGAGAGAAGGATCGGCTTCTTATCCGAGAAGATCCCGAAGATCAGAATGGGGATGA